>NZ_JBEZBN010000033.1:0-78400 GCF_040647115.1 Streptomyces sp. NPDC044571 | reverse complement strand
CTACCCCCCACCCCCCCCGCCGCGCACACCGCCCCCCCCCCCCCCGCCGGACCGCCGGCCTCACCCGCGGCCCCCTAACGCCCGGCCCGGCCGGGGCTCCCCCCCCCGCGGCCGGGCCTCCGTATGCGTACGCCTCCCTGCGGCGCGCCTACTCCATCGGGCGGGCGAAGGTCCCGAGCCGCGAGCAGACCTCGTACGATGCCGTCACCGGGCGCTCCCGCAGGATCTTCCTGGCCCGGTACTCGCCGAGGCTCATGGCGTACCAGGGCAGGCGACGGTCCTTCGCCATCTCGTCGTTGATCCCGCGCAGGGCGCAGGACCGGTGCGGCTCCGGCAGCCGGTCCAGGGCGGGCACCGCGTCCGCGGACAGGGACTGGAAATAGGCCAGGTCGATCTTGGCGGCCTTCTGGTAGCGGGCCACGTTCTTCTCGGCGACCAGCCCGTCCGGCGACATCAGGCCGAAGACCAGCACGGCGCCCGCCGCGCTCGCGGCCACCGCCCGCGGCAGCCAGCGCGCACCGAACACCCCCGCGGCCATGATCAGGACGATCACCAGACCGAGCCACAGCTCCATGGCGGCCACGGACACCCGAAGCCGGGTCAGCCCGTACGCGTCCACGTACAGGTCCATGCGGCGCAGCGCGGAAGCGACCACCACCAGGGTGAGCGCGCACAGCGTGCCGAGGACGACCCGTACGAACCGCCGGTCGCCGGCTCCCCCGTGCGGCGCCCAGCGCAGGGCGAGCGCGATCACGGCGAGGGTGAGCAGGGTGGCCCAGAGCAGCTGCCAGAAGCCCTGGCGCGCGTACTCGGCGTAGGTGAGGCCGGTACTCTCCAAGACCTTGTCGTAGCCGCCGAACAGGACGGCCAGCTGGACCGCGTTGAAGCCGGCGAAGAGCAGGTTGAGCAGGACGAGCGGAAGCGCCCATTCGATGCGCGACCGGGGCTTTCCGGGGGCCACCCGGATACGGTCCCAGCGCGAGGGCGCGGCGGCGGTGCGCGCGGCGGCCAGCGCGAGCAGGGTCCCGAGCAGGAACAGCAGGAAACGCACCAGACCGTCGCCGACGGACACCTCGGGCGTCAACCCTTCCAGCAGATCGGCGAAGGCGGCGTCGGCGGACGCGAACAGGGCGCCGAACAGCACCAGCAGGACCACGGCCACCGCGGCCGCCTTGGCCACGGGCACCCACCGCTCCCGGTTGACCCCGCTGCCCCGCGCGCGCAGCCCGGCCCAGGCCCAGCGGGCGCCGAGCACGGTGGCGTCGACGAGGCCGAGCGGGCTGAGCAGCACACCGGGCCAGGTGCGGCTGCCGTGCAGGGCGAGGGCGCCCAGCAGGACGGCCGCGAGCAGCGCCAGGGTGGAGGGCCAGCCGGCGTCGCGCAACGCGGGCACGGCGAGGAGCAGAAGACAGCCGACCGCCCACGCAAGGGTCCACGGCCGGGCGGTGCGCCGGGCCGTGCGCGCGGCGGCGTACGCGGCGACGACGGCCGGCACCGCCGCGAGCAGCAGGCCGGAGCCCAGGCCGTCGCCGAGGAGGAGCGCCGCTGCGACTCCCGTGGCGACGGCCGAGACGAGGACGGCGGTTCCGATGGGAGCGGCGTCGGCGGGGCGGGCGGCCATCGCCCAGCCCAGCGGGGCGGCGGACCAGGCTCCGCTCCGGGCGCGCTGCTGGCGGGCCTGGTAAGCCTGCCATGCGCGGGCGTCCCACCCCGGGGGCGGCCCGGCCGGGGGCGGGCTGGCCGGGGGCGGGCTGGCCGGGGGCGCCGCCTTGTCCCGCCCGCCGCCGGACTCCTGGTCGGCCGCGGGCGACACCCCGGCTGCCGTCGCCTCCTCGGTCGCGCCGGACACCCCGGCCGCCGTCGCCTCCTCGGCCGTTCCGTCGCCCGCTCTCTCGGACTCCGTCATCGGCTCCCCCTCCCCTGTCGGCCGCCCCCGGCATCCGGTGGGGGCGGCGGAGCGGACAGGGTAGGCCCGTGACGTGCGGCTTCGACCGGGAGGCAGGGGCCCTGTGGCAGGACCGTGACAAACACCGGCCCGGCCCCGCGGGCCTGCGGCACCCGGGCGCGCTAGCGCGCGGCCACCTTTGGGAGCCAGGACGGAAGGGCCTCCGTGCGGGCCAGCCAGGCAGCCGGCAGCACCTCGTCCCCGCGCGCTCCCAGCACCCCGCCGACGATCGCGCAGGTCGTGTCCACGTCCCCGCCGACCTGCGCGGTGGTCCAGAACGCCCGCTCGTAGTCGTCCAGCGAGCGTGCCGCCGACCACAGCGCGAACGGCACCGTGTCGTGGGCACTCGTGCGCCGGCCGCAGCCCAGCACCGCCGCGACGGTGGTCGCGTCGCCGTAGTCCAGCATGTCCCGCGCGCGGCGCAGCCCTGCGCCCACTGCGCTGCGCGGTACCAGCGCGATCACCCCGTCCAGGAGGTCCTCGGCCTTCGGCGGGCCGGCCGGGGCCGCCGCCAGCGCGGCCGCCGCGGCGACGGCCATGGCGCCGCAGACCGCCTCGCGGTGCTGGTGCGTGGTGTAGGCGGAGATCTCCGCCTGGTGGGTGGCCTGCTCGGGGTCGTCGGCGTACCAGGCACCGAGCGGGGCAATGCGCATGGCCGCCCCGTTGCCCCAGGAACCCTGCCCGTTGAACAGCTCGGCGGCCAGCGTGCGCCAGTCCTGACCCTCCCGGATGAGGCGCAGCATCCGGTTCACGGCGGGCCCGTATCCGCGGTCGAAGTCGTGGTGGTGGGCGAAGGAGCTCGCCAGAGCGTCCTGGTCGATGCGTCCGTGCTCGGCGAGGACGGCCACCACCGAGCAGGCCATCTCGGTGTCGTCGGTCCACTGCCACGGGTCGGAGCCGACGGGCAGCTCACGCCGCTTGAGCAGGGGGTAGTTCACGGGGACGAAGTACTGGGAGCCCAGGGCGTCACCCAGGGCCAGCCCGCGCAGGCTGGCCACGGCGCGTGCGTAGCGCCTTTCGGAGGAGGAGTCAGCGGTCATCCCGCGTCACTTTAGCCGTCCAGGTCGTAAGGCTCCGGTGTGGTCCAGCGCTCAAACGGGCGGTCGAGCCGGTAGCGGCCGTCCGGGCCGAGCTGGAGCACCCGGAATTCTCCGTTTCCAGGATTGGACAGGCATTCGAATTCCGCCACCGACCAGTGGAACCAGCGCATGCAGAACAGCCGCATCGTCAGCCCGTGCGTGACCAGCAGCACGTTCGGCGGATGGTCGGGGGCCTCGAAGCTGCGGTAGAGGCTTTCGAGGAACGAGCCGACCCGGTCGTAGACGTCGGCGCCCGACTCGCCCTGCGCGAAGCGGTAGAAGAAGTGGCCGTACCGGTCCCGGTACGCCTTCTGCAGGCGTACGTCCTCGTGGTCCTGCCAGTTCCCCCAGTCCTGCTCGCGCAGCCTCGGCTCCTCGCGCATCCGCACGCGGGTGGGGTCGAGGCGCAGGTCGCGGAAGGTCTGCAGGGTGCGGCGGTACGGGGAGACGTACGCGCTGATGCGCTCGTCGCCGAAGAGCTCGCGCAGGCGCACGCCGGCCTCGGCGGCCTGCTCGTGCCCGAGCCGGGTCAGCCGCAGGGCGTGGTCGGGCTCCCGCTCGTACACCGTGTCATCGGCATTTCCCTCCGATTCCCCGTGTCGGACAAGGACGATACGCCGTGGTCGTACCATTCCACGACCCTATTCGGCCGTCGTCGGACCGGGCGCCCGGGCACGCCGGTCAGCCCTGCGATCGTCGTACGGTCATACCGTCCAGGAGGGTTCGAGGTCGACGACGTCCCCGGTGAGGGCCTCGACGTCGGCTTCCGTCTGGGCGCGCAGCGAGAGCCGCTCGACCCGCTCCTGGCGGTACTTGCCGTGCTCGCCGGCCGCGTGCCACATGGACAGGACGAGGAACTCCCGGCCCGGGGCCTCGCCGAAGAGGCCGCGGATCATTCCGGGGGAGCCGGCCATGGCCGGATTCCACACCTTCTCCTGCATCAGGGCGAAGTGGTCCACCCGGCCCTCACGCACCCGGGTGTGCGCCACGCGGACGACGTCCGCATCGGTGAAGCGCGGTTCGAAGCCGGTCTTCACATCGAAGCGGTGGTCGAAGAGCGTGACCCGCGCATCGGTGTACGTGCCGTTCTGGGCGGCAGCCAGCCGGTCGTGGGAGCGGGCCATGAAGGAGTCGTAGAAGGACCGGCTCTCCCAGAACGCGAAAACATGCGCGACCCCCTGCCGTCCCCGGCTCCAGCCGCCGCCCTGACCCCGGAATCCGGGCTCGCCGGGCAGCCCCGCCCATTTGCGCTGCCCACGCTCGAACCCGCGTCGGTCCGTCACCGTGCAGCGAATCCACTTGACCAGCACTGCGCCATGGTACGGGCCCGGCGCGGCCCCGGTCAGTCCCCAGCGCGGTTGATCCGCTCCAGTTCCTCCGCATCCCGCCCGGACAACCGAAGCCCGAACTCCCGGTCGAGCAGGGCGAGCAGCTCTGCGGGCTCGACGGACTGCCGCTCGGTGCGCCCGTCGGGATACAGGCGGGTGAGCTCCCGTCCGACGAGCGCCCGGCGGACGGTGTCGCCCGGGAGTTGGACAACGACCTTGCCGAGGAAGGCGGAACGGGGGTGGGAGGAGCTGTAGTGGTTCAGCACGACGTAGTCGACGGGGTGGTAGCACTGCGGGGAGAACGCGTACAAGTCCCGCCAAGTGCCCTCGCGGAGCAGGGACAGCGCGAGGATGCCGTCCTCCTCCGCGCGGACGGCGTACGTCCACTCCCCCTGCACCACCTCGGCTCCGGGCCGCGCCAGCGGGACCGGCTCGACCGGGCCCTGGTGGCCGAAGCCGGCGTCGCAGAGCCACGGTTCACCCTCGACGGTGACGACGAGGACGGCGTGCGTCACCGCGAGCAGGGAGTCACCCCGGGTGCGGTTGCGGGCGCCGCGCCCGGACACCTCGAAGCCGATCCGCTCCAGGGCCGCGGCGAGCAGCGAGTTCTGCTCGTAGCAGTAGCCGCCGCGGCGGCCGTGCACGAGCTTGCCCTCGATGGCCTTGACGTCCAGCTCGACGGAGCGGCCCAGCAGGACGTCCAGGTTCTCGAAGGTGATGGCACCGGTGTGGGCCCGGTGCACTGCGTACAACGTCGCGAGGTCCGGGCGGAGTTCCCCGTCGCCCCCGACGGGCCCCTCGTACCCGATCCGCGCCAGATAGGCGTCGAGGTCCAGCTCGTCACCGCTCCACATGTTCTCCCCCGCTCCCCTGCACACACCGTCGGACCACCCGACGCCGAAGCGGGGACCGGCACATGGCCGGTCCCCGCTTCGTCAGTATGTCAGCCGCTCAGCAGCCGAAGCCGCCGGAGCCGCCTGCGTCAGCTGCAGCCGCTGGTCGAGCCGCAGCCCTCGCAGATGTAGCAGGAGCCTGCGCGCTGCATCTTGGTACCGCACGAGAAGCAGAGCGGGGCGTCCGCGGAGACGCCGAGCTGCATCTCGACCAGTTCGGCGTTGGAGTGCGCCGTCTTCGGGGCCGGGACCGGAGCGGCCTCGACCGGCTTCGGAGCCGGGACCGCGGCCAGCGGGGCCGACTGGGCCAGGGACTCGGTGTCGAGCTCCTCCTCAAGGGGCTCGTACGAGCCGGTCTCCAGGTGGCGCTGACGCTCCTCGGCGGTGTGGATGCCGAGCGCCGAGCGGGTCTCGAACGGCAGGAAGTCCAGCGCCAGGCGGCGGAAGATGTAGTCGACGATCGACTGCGCCATCCGCACGTCCGGGTCGTCCGTCATACCGGCCGGCTCGAAGCGCATGTTGGTGAACTTCGAGACGTAGGTCTCCAGCGGGACCCCGTACTGCAGACCGACCGAGACCGCGATCGAGAAGGCGTCCATCATGCCGGCGAGGGTCGAACCCTGCTTCGACATCTTCAGGAAGACCTCGCCCAGGCCGTCGTCCGGGTAGGAGTTCGCGGTCATGTACCCCTCGGCGCCACCGACGGTGAAGGAGGTGGTGATGCCAGGGCGGCCCTTGGGGAGGCGCTTGCGGACGGGGCGGTACTCGATGACCTTCTCGACCGCCGCGCGGATGGTCTCCTCGGTCTTCTCGGTGACCTCGGCCTTCTCCTCTTCCTTCTTCTTCGCGGAGAGCGGCTGGCCGACCTTGCAGTTGTCACGGTAGATCGCGAGCGCCTTGACGCCCAGCTTCCACGCCTCGAAGTAGATCTCCTCGATCTCCTCGACAGTCGCCGTCTCCGGCATGTTGACCGTCTTCGAGATCGCGCCGGAGATCCAGGGCTGGATCGCGGCCATCATCCGGACGTGGCCCATCGGGGAGATGGAGCGCTCGCCCATGGCGCAGTCGAAGACCTCGTAGTGCTCGGTCTTCAGGCCGGGGGCGTCGATCACATTGCCGTGCTCGGCGATGTGGGCGACGATCGCCTCGATCTGCTCCTCCTGGTAGCCCAGGCGGCGCAGGGCCTGCGGGACGGTGCCGTTGACGATCTGCATCGAGCCGCCGCCGACGAGCTTCTTGAACTTGACCAGGGCCAGGTCCGGCTCGACGCCGGTGGTGTCGCAGGACATCGCGAGACCGATCGTGCCGGTCGGCGCGAGGACGGAGGCCTGGGAGTTGCGGAAGCCGTTCTTCTCGCCGAGGCGCAGGACGTCCTGCCAGGCCTCGGTGGCCGCGGCCCAGATCGGGGTGTCCAGGTCGTCGGTGCGCGGAGCCACGGCGTTGGCGTCGGAGTGCTGCTTCATGACGCGCTTGTGGGCCACGGCGTTGCGGGCGTAGCCGTCGTACGGGCCGACGATCGCGGCGAGCTCGGCGGAGCGCTTGTACGCGGTGCCGGTCATCAGCGAGGTGATCGACGCGGCGAGCGTGCGGCCGCCGTCCGAGTCGTACGCGTGGCCCGTGGCCATCAACAGGGCGCCGAGGTTGGCGTAGCCGATGCCCAGCTGGCGGAAGGCGCGGGTGTTCTCGCCGATCTTCTGCGTGGGGAAGTCCGCGAAGCAGATCGAGATGTCCATCGCCGTGATGACGAGCTCGACGACCTTGGAAAAGCGCTCGGCGTCGAAGGACTGGTTGCCCTTGCCGTCGTCGTTCAGGAACTTCATCAGGTTCAGCGAGGCGAGGTTGCAGGACGTGTTGTCCAGGTGCATGTACTCGCTGCACGGGTTGGACGCGGTGATGCGGCCGGACTCGGGGCAGGTGTGCCAGTGGTTGATCACACCGTCGTACTGGATGCCCGGGTCGGCACAGGCCCACGCGGCCTCGGCCATCTTGCGGAAGAGCGCCTTGGCGTCGACCTTCTCGATGACCTCGCCGGTCATCCGGGCGCGCAGGCCGAACTCGGTGCCGTTCTCGACGGCCGTCATGAACTCGTCGTTCACGCGGACGGAGTTGTTGGCGTTCTGGTACTGGACGGACGTGATGTCGTCGCCGCCCAGGTCCATGTCGAAGCCCGCGTCGCGCAGGGCGCGGATCTTCTCCTCTTCCTTCACCTTGGTCTGGATGAAGTCCTCGACGTCCGGGTGGTCCACGTCCAGGACGACCATCTTGGCCGCGCGGCGGGTGGCGCCGCCCGACTTGATCGTTCCGGCGGACGCGTCGGCGCCGCGCATGAAGGAGACCGGGCCGGATGCGTTGCCGCCGGAGGAGAGGAGCTCCTTGGAGGAGCGGATGCGGGAGAGGTTCAGGCCGGCGCCGGAGCCGCCCTTGAAGATCATGCCCTCTTCCTTGTACCAGTCGAGGATCGACTCCATGGAGTCGTCGACGGCCAGGATGAAGCAGGCGGAGACCTGCTGCGGCTGGGGCGTGCCGACGTTGAACCACACCGGCGAGTTGAAGCTGAAGATCTGGTGCAGCAGCGCGTAGGTCAGCTCGTGCTCGAAGATCTCCGCGTCGGCGGGGGAGGCGAAGTAGTCGTAGTCCTCGCCGGCTTTCGTGTACGTCTTCACGATCCGGTCGATGAGCTGCTTCAGACCGGTCTCGCGCTGCGGGGTGCCGACCGCGCCGCGGAAGTACTTGCTGGTGACGATGTTGACCGCGTTCACCGACCAGAAGTCGGGGAACTCGACGCCACGCTGCTCGAAGTTGACCGAGCCGTCGCGCCAGTTGGTCATGACGACGTCACGGCGCTCCCAGTTCACCTCGTCGTACGGGTGCACGCCCGGGGTGGTGTGGATGCGCTCGATACGCAGGCCGCTCTTGGCGGCCTTGGTCCCCTTGGCGCGGGAACCACGTGCCGAGCTGCTCGCCGTCTCTGTCATGCCGCCTCCCATATGCGGGCAAAAACGCCCTGAAGTGCCAGCGCTATTCCGCGGCACGGTGCTGTCTCTTGTATCTACGTTTCTTCGCCTGGCCGAGCTGACGGGCCGCGCTGCACTGCGGCCGCCAGGTCAGTCGGCGGCGGAGGCGGGCACGGGGACCGAACCGGTCCCGGCGGGCCCGCTCTCTTCGGGGTGAGGCCGCCGCTCGCGCAGTTCCGCGATGGCGGTCTCGAAGTCTTCAAGGGTGTCGAACGCTTTGTACACGGACGCGAACCGGAGGTACGCGACCAGGTCGAGCTCCTGCAACGGGCCGAGGATGGCCAGGCCCACGTCGTGGGTGGTCAGCTCGGCGCTCCCGGTGGCGCGCACCGCCTCCTCGACCCGCTGGCCGAGCTGGGCGAGGGCGTCCTCGGTGACCGGCCGCCCCTGGCATGCCTTGCGCACGCCGGAGATGACCTTGGTACGGCTGAAGGGTTCGGTCACCCCGCTGCGCTTGATCACCATCAGCGAGGCCGTCTCCACCGTCGTGAAGCGACGGGAGCAGTCGGGGCACTGGCGGCGTCTGCGGATCGACGTGCCGTCGTCGGTGGTGCGGCTGTCGACGACGCGGCTGTCGGGGTGCCTGCAGAAGGGGCAGTGCATGGTTCCCTCACCCTCCCTCTTGGCACGACTGAATCACCCCTCGGAGCCCCTGAACGACGGAGACGGGCTCTGCCGGGGGCTCGTGGAGCAGCCCCCAGCATATGCGATCCCAGGAGCCTCAGCGGACCCGAGGACCACAACTTCTGGGCGGCCGCGCCCATCCAACCACTAGATCTTGGGTTGTGGTGGATTTACGTCGATCCGCGTGTCGCGGCGCCGGATGCCCGGACCCGGCGGTTCCCGGTGCCACACTGGGCGGAGCGGAAGGCGGCGATCCGACCCGGAAGGGTACCGTAAGCAGCGGAGGCGGGACCGAACCCGCGTTCGGCGGACCGATCGCCCATACACCTCAGCATGCGATCACGTTGGGTGATCTGCGATTTTTCACTCGAACGTGTGTTTGGCGCAACCTTTCGAAAGCAACTACCGTTGTCCAACTAGGGAGAACATTTCGAGAGGGGCCGACGTGACCACCACCGCAGACAGTGCCGCCATCACTGCCCAGAACCGCTCCCAGAGCCGACTTGAGCCGGTGCATGCCATGAATGACGCAAGTCTGAACCCGGAGGCGGAGCCGGTACGCGCCGCACGCTCGCTGCCAGGGCGACCTCCAGGTATCCGCGCCGACAGCTCCGGGCTCACGGACCGGCAGCGGAGGGTCATCGAGGTCATTCGCGACTCCGTCCAGCGGCGGGGCTACCCGCCGTCGATGCGGGAGATCGGCCAGGCGGTGGGCCTGTCCAGCACCTCGTCCGTCGCCCACCAGCTGATGGCGCTGGAGCGCAAGGGCTTCCTGCGCCGCGACCCGCACCGCCCGCGGGCGTACGAGGTGCGCGGCTCCGACCAGCCGAGCTCGCAGCCCACGGACACCACCGGCAAGCCCGCCGCCTCGTACGTCCCCCTGGTCGGCCGGATCGCGGCCGGCGGTCCGATCCTCGCCGAGGAGTCGGTGGAGGACGTGTTCCCGCTCCCCCGCCAGCTGGTCGGTGACGGCGAGCTCTTCGTCCTCAAGGTGGTCGGCGACTCGATGATCGAGGCCGCGATCTGTGACGGGGACTGGGTCACGGTCCGTCGCCAGCCGGTCGCGGAGAACGGCGACATCGTCGCCGCGATGCTCGACGGGGAAGCCACCGTCAAGCGCTTCAAGCGCGAGGACGGCCACGTCTGGCTGCTCCCCCACAACTCCGCGTACCAGCCGATCCCCGGCGACGAGGCGACCATCCTCGGCAAGGTCGTCGCCGTACTGCGCCGGGTCTGACCCCGCGCCCCCAACCAGCTCCGGGACCCACTGCGCCGGTCCCGGAGCTGCTTTGTGCCCGCCCTTCGGCTCAGGCGCCGTCCGCCTGGGCGGCGGCATCGATGGCCGCCAGCGAGCGGCGCACCTGGTTGCGGTTGGTGGTGTACCAGAAGTCGGGCAGCGTGGCCCGCAGGAAGCTTCCGTACCGGGCCGTGGCCAGACGCGGATCCAGCACCGCGACGACTCCGCGGTCACCGCTCGCCCGTACGAGCCGGCCGGCGCCCTGCGCCATCAGGAGCGCCGCATGCGTGGCCGCGACCGCCATGAAGCCGTTGCCGCCGTGCTCCTCGACCGACTTCTGCCGGGCGCTCATCAGCGGGTCGTCCGGACGCGGGAACGGGATCCGGTCCATGATCACGAGCTGGCAGCTGGGGCCGGGGACGTCGACGCCCTGCCAGAGGGACAGGGTCCCGAACAGGCAGGTCTTCGGGTCCGCCGCAAAGGCCTTGATCAGCTCCCCGAGGGTCTCCTCGCCCTGGAGGAGGATCGGGTGGTCGAGCCGTCCGCGCAGCTCCTCGGCAGCCGCCTTGGCGCCGCGCATGGAGGAGAACAGGCCGAGGGTGCGCCCGCCGGCCGCCTCGATCAGCTCGGCCAGCTCGTCCATCATGTCGCCGCGGGTGCCCTCCCGGCCCGGTGTGGCCAGGTGCTTGGCGACGTAGAGGATGCCCTGCTTGGGGTAGTCGAAGGGGGAGCCGACGTCCAGGCCCTGCCAGGCCGGCGCATCGTCCCCCGCCACTCCCTCGGGGGACAGGCCCAGTGAGGCCGCGACCCCGTTGAAGTCCCCGCCCAGCTTGAGGGTCGCCGAGGTCAGGACCACCGAGCGGTCCTCGAACAGCTTCTCGCGCAGCAGCCCGGACACGGACAGCGGGGCCACCCGGAGGGTCGCGCCGAAGCGGTCGTGCCGCTCGTACCAGACGACGTCGAACTCCGAGCCGTTGGTGATCCGCTCCGCCACCGCGTGGACGGTCTCCACCGCGGCAAGGGCCTGCTTGCGGACCGCGTCCTCGTCCTGGACGGACTTGTCGCGGGTGGCCCCGATGGCCGAGATGACATTGCGGGCGGCGTCCCGCAGTGACATGAGCGCGTACCCGAGGTCCTCGGGGATCTCCTCCAGCCGGCCGGGCAGGGCCAGCTCCATGACCCGCTCGAAGGACTCGGCGGCGGTCTGCAGGGAGTCCGCCGTCTTCTCGTCGACGAGCTTGGCGGCGCGCTTCACGGCCCGGTTGACCTGGCCGGGGGTGAGCTCGCCGGTGGCGACCCCGGTGACCCGGGAGACCAGCTCGTGCGCCTCGTCCACGATCAGCACCTCGTGCTGGGGCAGCACGGGCGCGCCTTCGATGGCGTCGATGGCCAGCAGGGCGTGGTTGGTGACGACCACGTCGGCGAGCTTGGCCCGCTCGCGCGCGGCCTCGGCGAAGCATTCGGCACCGTACGCGCACTTCGTCGCGCCCAGGCACTCCCGCGAGGAGACGGAGATCTGGCTCCAGGCCTTGTCGGAGACACCGGGAGTCAGGTCGTCCCGGTCGCCGGTCTCGGTCTCGTCGGCCCAGTCCCGCAGGCGCAGCAGGTCCTGGCCGAGCTTGCTGGTGGGAGCGGCCGCCTCGAACTGGTCGAAGAGGCCCTCCTCCTCGTCCTGGGGAGCCCCCTCGTGCAGCCGGTGCAAGCACAGATAGTTCGAGCGGCCCTTGAGCATGGCGAACTGCGGGCGGCGGCGCAGCTGCGGATGCAGCGCCTCCACCGTCCGGGGCAGGTCGCGCTCGACCAGCTGCCGCTGGAGGGCGAGGGTGGCGGTGGCCACGACCACGCGCTCGCCGTGCGCAAGGGCCGGCACCAGATAGCCGAGGGACTTGCCGGTACCGGTACCGGCCTGGATGAGCCGGTGGGTGTTGTCGTCGATCGCTTCGGCGACGGCTTCGGCCATGGCCACCTGGCCGGGCCGCTCCGTGCCGCCGACGGCGGTGACGGCGGCGTGCAGCAGGTCGGGGAGGGAGGGCTTCGTCATAGCACTGCCAACCCTACGGCGCGCCACCGACAGCGACGGCCACCGCGGAGATTCATGGCCGATACAAGGGGTTGGGGACGGTGCCGTGCTGCACGGCGTGCGGGCGGTCGCCGAGGTCCCGGTAGCCGTCCGCGTACAGCCGGTTCCGGTTGAGACAGAGCCGTCCGATGCGCTCGCCGAGCAGGTCGAAGAGCTCGTAGCGGTCCTTGAGCTCGGGGAAGCGGGCCTGGTGGTGCAGGATCTCCGCCCGTACGAGGGACCAGAACGCGTCCTCGGGGACGCCGAGGCGGTGCTCGCAGAGGGCGGAGAGGTAGCGGAAGACTCCGACGAACAGGCCGGAGTGGATGTACTGGGGCAGGAAGTCCGCGGGCTTGGTGAGCAGCGCGGCCCGCACCTCCGCCGGTACCGAGGCGAGCTCGGGCAGGGGCTCGCGGCTGATGTTGACGTCGTCCACGAAGTCCTTGAGGGCGACCCGGACCGGGACGTCGTGCTCGTCGTAGATCACGGTGGTGTTCTCGCCGTGCGGGGAGAAGACGGTGCCGTAGCGGTAGAGGAAGTGCAGCAGCGGGGGCAGCACGGCGGCGAAGAGCTGCTGCAGCCAGTCCGCGGGGGCGAGGCCGGACCGGGCCACGAGCTCGGCGGTGAAGGAGCGCCCGCGCGGGTCGACGTGGAGGAGCGCCGCGAGGGTGCGGGCCCGCTCGCCGGGTACGAGGTAGCCGGCGAGGGGTTCGCGCCAGATCGCGCCGAGCAGCTCCTTGTACTGGTACGGGGCCTCGGGCAGCGCGTCGTACACGGGGTGGCGGACGGTCACGGAGGCGACCTCGCCGAGCAGGACGAGCCTGCACTCGTCGCGGAGGAAGGGGTCCGTGTCGCGCAGCCCGTGGAGCCACGCGGTGACCGCGGGCGCGGCGACGGCGAGGTCGGAGGGCAGGCCGCGCCAGACCATGGTGTTGAAGACGGAGAGGGGCAGTTTGACGCTGCGCCGGTCGGGACGGCTGAGGTTGAGGAAGGTGCGGACCGACTGCTGCGGGACGCGTATGTCGGGATCGGCGTCCAGCGGGACCAGCGTGCCCGCGGCGAGGGCGGGTGCGAAGAGGGGGAGCACGATCTCGTCCCACTGCCAGGGGTGGACGGGCAGGTAGAGGTACCCGCGCGGGTCGAGGCCGCGTTCCCGCAAGGTCTGTTCGAAGGCGGTGCGGGTGACGGGGTCGAGTTCCGCCGTGTAGAGGCGGGCGGGCTCCTCCAGGCCGGCCGTGCCGCGGTACTCCGCCAGCGAGGTGTGCGCGGCGAGCCACGGCAGCCGCTGGCGGACGCGGGCCTCGGGGGCCCAGGCCGCGGTGTCCGCCGCGGAGAGTCCTGTGCGGCCCTTGTTGAGGACGAGCCAGGGGTGGCCGGTCTGGTGGCCTTCGAGCTCTGCGTGGTCGAGGTCGGCGAGGACGTCGGCGGTGAGCGCGGTGTGGTGGATGCGGGCGTCGGCGGCCAGGGTGGCACTGATCTCGCGGATCAGGTGGCCGAGGGTCGCGCCGTCGAGGCGCAGCAGCGTACGCGCCCGGAGGAGGAAGGCGAACGGGTCCCCGAAGGCGGTCGGGGGCTGCGTCGACGGGGACGGCCGGGTGAGGGTGAGTGAGTCCGGGGACACCTGCCAGCTGTCGTACGCCCCGCGGCGGGCGCGGAAGCCGAGGCTGCTGCCGTCGTCGAGGATCACCTGCCAGGCGTCCTTGGCGGCGGACGGGGCGGGGACGGGGCTGATGATCTCCTCGTAGGCGAATTCGCCCAGCATCTTGACGAGGAGGCGGCGGGCGGCTAAGTCCCAGTTCTCGCGGTTGAGTTCGGGCGGGGTGCAGGGGTGCTGGGGCGAGGGCGGGACAGCGCCGTCCGCGAAGCCGGAGCCGGTGGAGTCGGGAGCGGCGGAGAAATTCTGCACGGGACTCCTCAGGTCGGGAACCGGGCCGGGCGACGCGGAGTTTTCGAAGTGTGGGGCCGGAACGGCGGGCGGGGAGGGGGCGTGGAGCGGTGAGCAGACGGGGTGCGCGGGGACGGCGGTCAGATGAGGTTGCGCAGCGCCCGCTCCCGGACCATCAGGGCGGCTCGTTTGCCGGGAAGGTCGAGTTCCGCGGAACAGCGGAAGCCGGAGTTCAGAAAGGCTGATACGGAGGGGGTGTTGCGGATGTCCGGTTCGGCGATGACGCGCGTGCAGCGGGGACGGTTGTCGAGCACCAGGTTGGCGACGGCGCGCAGCAGAGCGGTGCCCAGTCCGCGGCCGCGGTTCGTCCCGTCTCCGATGAGCAGGTGGATACCCGTGTCGTGGGGGCGCGCCGGGTAGTGGCGGGAGATCGGGTCGAGGTCGGCCCGGTAGATCTCCCAGTAGCTCATGGGTGTGCCGTCGAGCAGGCCGAGGCAGGGGATGCTGCGGCCGTCCCCGTCGAGCTGCGTCCGCAGGTGGGCTGCGGTGACGGAGGCGGGACCGGAGAGCTCCCAGTAGGCGGCCACCTCCGGGTCGTTCATCCAGCCGGTGAGCAGGTCCACGTCGCGGTCGAGGTGGACGGGTTCGAGGCGGAAGCGCCCGGCCGGGGTGTCGGCGGCTGACCATGCGGCCGGCGAGTCGAGCAGATCGGCTTCGGCGAGGAGCGGCAGAAGCCCGGCGGTCAGCCGTTGCGCGGCGTCGGCAATGGCGGTGGCCGTGGCGGCTGTGGTGGGGCCGGTGGGGGTTTCGGTGGAGGGCATCGGGGCTCAGTCGTGGAGGGGGTTGGTGACGGTGACATAGACGGACTGGGAGTCGACGGGGCCGACGAGCTCGTCGAGGCCGCCGAGCCGGGTGAGCAGGTTCGCCTTGCAGCGCAGGGTGGATGAGTCGAGCAGCTGCGCGGGGACCGGCCCGAGGCCGGAGGCCTTGCCGAGGAACCGGCGGAAGGCGGCGAGCAGGACGCGTTCGTCGGCGAGCCGTTGGGATCCGAAGGCTCCGATGAGACCGAGCACGTTGTTGATGCCGAGGTAGTAGGCGAAGCGTTCGTCGGTGACGGCGTCGGAGACGAAGGTGTCGCTGGCGCTTCCGATGCCGGGAAGCCGGCGCTCCAGCTCCGCGCGGCGGGAGGCACGGAAGTAGTAGCCCTGGTTGTCGCGGAACCGGCCGCCGACCGGCCAGCCGGCCGGGTCGAGGAGGACCAGGGTGTTCTGCTGGTGCGCTTCGAGGGCGATGCCGGCGAGCGCGTCGAAGGCGAGGACCGGCAGCACGACGTGGTCGAGGTAGCGAAGGAACCACTCGGCGGCGACGGCGGAGACGGGGCGGCCGGTGGTGGCGGCGAGCCGGGTGACGGTCTCGGCGAGCCGGGAGCGCATGGTGGCCCGGCCCGGCCAGGGACGGGGCGCGGTGAGTGCGGCGATGCACACGGCGTCGTCGTGAGGGCGGAAGGGGTTGTGTCGCAGTACGGCGTCGAGGCCGGGGACGGGGTTGCCGTCGGGGTCGTCGACGGCGATCCAGGCGGGGTCGCGCACGATGTCGAAGCCGGGGTGAGCCGCCTGCCACTGTTCCGCGAGGCCGGTGCGGAGCAGTCGGTGCACTTCGACGCCGCGGTGGAGTTCCTTGCGGAGGTTCTCGCGGCGGGAGTTGGTGATGCGCAGGCCCAGGGAGAGCTTGAGCATCGCGGGGGCGCCGGGGCGGTGGACGGTGCGGACGGAGGAGGTGGGGTGCCAGGGCTCGCCGTACGGGCCCAGGTCGTGCAGGAGTCCCGCGTCGCGAAGGGCGGCGACGGCGGGGCGCTGGAGCAGGTCGCGCGCCTGCCACGGGTGCAGCGGAAGGGGGGTGGTGCCGTCGGGGAGCGGGAGTCCGGGGGCAAGGCGTCCGAGGAGCCGGGCGGCGGAGACCAGGCGGCCTCGTTCGGTCCAGGCGGAGTCGGTGGCGAGGACGGAGGGGGCGACGGCGAACCAGTGCAGGGGGAAGGAGCCGTGGAGTTCGGGTGAGTAGCGGCGTACTCCGGCCTCGGAGAGTCCCTCACGGCTCTTCGGGTCCGGCTGGAGGGGGTGGCCGAGAAGGAGGGACTGCTCGGCGGTGAGGAAGAGTTCACCGGCGACGGGAGCGGGCGGGGTGGGGCGTTCGCGTCGGTCGGCGATGAACTCGGCGGTGCGGCGCACCGAGTCGGCGACCCGGCCGACGAGGTCGGTTCCGCCGCGGCCGCCGCTGTTGCCCTCGCGGGCGATCAGGGCGGCGAGGGTGACGGCGTCCAGGGCGGGGGAGCCGGCGGGCGCGCTTTCGAGGCGGGCGGGCGCGAAGCGGTGCCAGCCGGTCGGGGACCAGTACCGGACGGCGACGAGCAGGGCGGTGCCGGATGCGGGGAGGGGGATGCGCAGGAGGGTTCCGACGGGCCCGTCGGGCCGGCCGATACCCCTCTCGCGGACCCAGCACCGCAGCAGGTTCTCGACGGTCGCGGCCTCGGCGGCGACTGCCGGGTCCGGGTGGTCCAACAGGTCGGACAGCAAAGCGGGTTCGGGACCGGTGGGGCCCGCGGTGGCGGTCCGGGGGCGGAGCGTGCCGTCTTTCTGCCGGGGCACGGTGGGGCCTGCTTCGGCCGGCCACGCGGTGGCCGGGAGCTGGGAGGGCAGCCAGTCGGCGGCGGCCTGCCCGCCCGCCCTGCCCGCCCCGGCCGCCTCCTGCGCACCCAGGGCCGGGCCGGGCGGCGTCGGCTCGGGAGCGCTTCCGCCCGGGGCGAGGCCGGACGGCGCCGGCTCCGGGGCGCTCCCACCCGGGCCCGGGACTGCCGCGCCGGTCGCGTCCGCCCGCGCGTGGCCCGCGGACCGCAGCCCGCGCACCGGGTCACCACTGTCTGCCTCCCCTCCCGCCCCACCGCCGGTCCGCTCCGGCGTGCCGGTGTGGGCGGGGCGGGTTGGCGTGCCCGGGTGATCCGGCGAGCCGGGGAACGGGGCAGTGGGGGTGCTGGCGTGCTCCGGGCTGACCGGGGACGGGTGGGCGGGGGCGCTCGCATGCTCCGGACCGGCTCGGAACGGCCGGGCGGGGGTGCTGGCGTGCTCCGGGCTGACCGGGGACGGGTGGGCGGGGGCGCTCCCGTGCTCCGGGGTGCCGGGGAACACGGCCGTGGGGGCGCTCGCCTGCTCCGGGGTGGCCGGAGACGGGTGGGTAGGGGTGGCCGGGTGGTCCGGGGTGTCGGTGGTGGGGGTTGGGTGGGTACCGGGGAGGGGCGGGGCCGGAGGTGCGGTGTCAGCCGGGGAGGCGGGACGGGTGGGGTGTTGGGGGTCGGGCATCGGGGTCCTTGGGGAAGCGGGTCAGTGGGGCCGGCGGGCTGCGGCCGCGGGGATGGCATCGGCCAGGCGGTCGAGGACGGCCGTGGCCTGTTCGTCGGTGAGGGTCAGCGGGGGCAGGAGCCGGACGACGCTGCTGTGGCGGCCGCCGAGTTCGACGATCAGGCCCCGGTCCAGGCACTCCTGGCGGACGGCTGCGGCCAGGTCGGGGGCAGCGGCGCCCGTGTCGGGGGAGACGAGCTCGACACCGATCATCAGGCCGCGGCCCCGGACGTCCCCGATGCAGGGGTGGGCGCGGGCGAGGTCGCGCAGCGCCGTGAGCATCCGCTCACCGAGGGCCCCGGCACGCTCGGCGAGACGGTTCTTCCGTACGTAGGCAAGGGTGGCGGCCCCTGCCGCCATGGCGAGCTGATTGCCGCGGAAGGTGCCCGCGTGGGCTCCGGGCGCCCACACGTCCAGCCCGGAGCGGTACACGATCACCGCGAGCGGGAGGCTGCCGCCGATCGCCTTGGACAGGACCATCACATCGGGCACCACCCCGGCGTGGTCGACGCCCCAGAAGGCGCCGGTGCGGCCCACCCCGGTCTGCACCTCGTCGGCGATCAGCGGGATCCCGCGTGCCTCGGTGATCTCCCGCATGCGGCGCAGCCAGTCGTCCGGGGCCGGGTGGACGCCGCCCTCCCCCTGCACCGGCTCGACGATCATCGCGGCGGGCCTCGTCACCCCGCTCTTGGGATCGTCCAGCAGGCTCTCGGTCCAGCGGGCCCCCAGCCGGGCGCCCTCGGGTCCGCCGACACCGAAGGGGCAGCGGTGATCCTGGGGATACGGCAGCCGGGTCACCCGTACGTCCGGGGCCCCGCCCGAGGCGCCCAGGGCCCCGGCGGTCATGCCGTGGTAGGCCCCGGTGAAGGCGAGGAGCCCGGAGCGCCCGGTGGCGGTGCGCACCAGTTTGAGGGCGGCTTCGACGGCGTCCGTCCCGGCCGGCCCGCAGAACTGGATGCGGGCGTCGGCGGCCAGCGCCGGCGGCAGGCAGGCGAACAGCTCCGTGGTGAAGGTGTCCTTGACGGGCGTCGCCAGGTCGAGGGTCTGGAGCGGGGCCCCGGAGTCGAGCACGCCCCGGATGGCTTGGAGCACCACGGGGTGGTTGTGGCCGAGGGCGAGGGTGCCGGCTCCGGAGAGGCAGTCGAGGTAGCGGCGCCCGTCCGCGCCCTCGACGGTCAGGCCGCGGGCGCGCACGGGGACCACGGGCAGCGAGCGCGCGTACGTCCGGGCGGCGGACTCGCGCATCGCCTGCCGGCGCAGGATGCCCTCCGCTGTTGCCGACCCGGCGGATCCAGGCCCGCCGGATCCCGGCCCGTCAGATCCCCGCCCACCTGCACCCGGCCCACCTGATCCCGGTCCGCCCGCTCCCGGGCCGTCCGGGCCCGCGCCCCGGTTCCCCTGCGCCGGGACCTGGGTCACGGACGCCGCGTCCTGCTCGGTCAAAGCCACGAGTGTCGGACCTCCCGCACGGATGCTCCACCGGATGCGCCTCGAACATGAACGCTGCTCGCCCATCCCCCGTACGTACCAACGACGATGGCGGCGGGGGATCACGGGTGGGCCCAAGATCCTTGCCCCCGGCGGGCCTGAGCGGACGTCGGCGGATCCGCCCGGCCCGGAACCGCGGGCCCGGGCTGTGCCGTCCCCAACGGCAGCGGCATAGTGGGGGGCTGAACGAGCGGCACCTACCTCACTGCACCGCATCCCACGCCCAGAATCACCAGGGGGATTCACGACATGCGACCGAACCGACCGGTCACCGCGATCTTGTGCGCGGCGGCACTCACGATGACCGCCGCGGCCTGCGGACCCGGAGACGGGGAGGCCGGCGGCGACGCCAAGCCGACCGTGGCGGCGAGCCTTCCGTCCGGGGCCGAAGGGATCAAGATCCCGGACCAGCTCAAGGACAGGCTCAAGCAGCACGGCATAGACCTGGAGCAGTGGAAGGGGGGTGCGTGGAAGAACTGGAAGAAGGAGGACTGGCTCCGCGAGGCGGGCGACTACATCAACCCGATCATCGAGGGTCTGTGGGACTCGGACCGGATGCGTGATGCCGAGCAGCCGCAGACACCGGCGGTCGACCCGGATGCCGGCAAGGACCAGGGCGTCACGGACCCGGCCCCTGCCCCGGTGGCCGCGAAGGCCGCGAACGCTCCGTACCACACGAGCGTTCCGGTGTCGGGCAAGGTCTTCTTCGACGGCCCCGAGGGCTCGATGGTCTGCTCGGCGACCGTGGTCAAGGACCCGGCGCATCCGGGCAAGTCCAACATGGTCTGGACGGCGGGCCACTGCGTGCACGCCGGCAAGTCGGGCGGCTGGTACCGCAACATCGCCTTCGTGCCCTCCTACAACAACGCCGGCAAGCCCGCGGCGCAGCTCAAGGGCGCTCCCCGCAACGAGGTGGCCCCGTACGGCGTGTGGTGGAGCGACTGGGCACAGACCTCCGACCAGTGGATCGCGACCGGTGGCCCCAAGGGCGGTGCGGGTGCCCCGTACGACTTCGCGGTGCTGCACGTGACCCCGGAGAAGAGCACGGGCAAGTCCCTGGAGGAGACCGTCGGTTCGGCCCTCCCGGTGGAGTTCAACGCCCCTGCGGTGCCGAAGGTCGCGAGCATCACCGCGACGGGCTACCCGGCGGCGGCTCCCTTCGACGGACAGAAGGCGTACCAGTGCGCGGACAAGCCGGGCCGGCTGTCGCTGAACGCGACCGACCCGGTGATGTACCGCATCGGCTGCACGATGACCGGCGGCTCCTCCGGCGGCGGCTGGGTGGCGGCAGGCAGTGACGGCAAGCCGGCGCTGGTGTCGAACACCTCGATCGGCCCGGCCAAGGCGGGCTGGCTGGCCGGACCGCGGCTGGGGCCGGAGGCCAAGGGGATCTTCGACGCGGTGAGCCGCAAGTTCAAGTAGGCCGGCCTCCCGGGCCGGTCGGACCGCACACCGCACACACGGAACGCGGCACACACGGCCGAGGGCCCCCTGCACCGCAGGGGGCCCTCGGCCTTCGTTCTGCGCGCGTTACCGCTTCGCAGGCACGTACGGGGACAGGTCCGCCGCCAGTTCCTGGTGGACCCGCACCTTGAGCAGGGTGCCCTCCGGGGTGTGCTCCTCGGAGATCACCTCGCCCTCGGCGTGGGCCCGGGCGACCAGCGAGCCGTGCGTGTACGGCACGAGGGCCTCCACCTCGACCTCGGGCCGCGGCAGTTCGGCGTCGATGAGCCCGAGGAGCTCCGCGATGCCCTGTCCGGTCCGCGCCGAGACGGCGATGGAGTGCCGCTCGATCCGCAGTAGCCGCTGCAGGACGAGCGGGTCCGCGGCGTCGGCCTTGTTGATCACCACGATCTCGGGCACGTTGACCGCGCCGACCTCGCGGATGACCTCGCGCACGGCCGCGAGCTGCTCCTCCGGCGCCGGGTGCGAGCCGTCCACGATGTGCAGGATGAGGTCGGAGTCGCCGACCTCCTCCATCGTGGAGCGGAACGCCTCGACGAGGTGGTGGGGCAGGTGCCGGACGAAGCCGACCGTGTCGGCCAGGGTGTAGATGCGGCCGCTGGGCGTCTCGGCCCGGCGCACGGTCGGGTCGAGGGTGGCGAACAGGGCGTTCTCCACCAGGACCCCCGCGCCCGTGAGCCGGTTGAGCAGCGAGGACTTGCCGGCGTTGGTGTAGCCGGCGATGGCGACCGAGGGCACCTTGTTGCGGCGCCGTTCCTGCCGCTTGATGTCGCGGCCGGTCTTCATCTCCGCGATCTCCCGGCGCATCTTCGCCATCTTCTCGCGGATCCGGCGCCGGTCGGTCTCGATCTTGGTCTCACCGGGGCCTCGGGTGGCCATGCCGCCACCGCCGCCGCCACCCATCTGCCGGGACAGCGACTGACCCCAGCCGCGCAGGCGCGGCAGCATGTACTGCATCTGCGCGAGGGCGACCTGCGCCTTGCCCTCTCGGGACTTGGCGTGCTGGGCGAAGATGTCGAGGATCAGGGCGGTGCGATCGACCACCTTGACCTTGACGACGTCTTCGAGGGCGATGAGCTGGCCGGGGCTGAGCTCACCGTCGCAGACGACGGTGTCGGCGCCGCTCTCCAGCACGATGTCGCGCAGTTCGCGGGCCTTGCCCGAGCCGATGAAGGTGGCCGGGTCGGGCTTGTCGCGGCGCTGGATCACGCCGTCGAGTACGAGGGCGCCCGCCGTCTCGGCGAGGGCCGCGAGCTCCGCGAGGGAGTTCTCGGCGTCCTGCACCGTGCCGGAGGTCCAGACGCCGACCAGCACGACGCGCTCCAGGCGCAGCTGTCGGTACTCGACCTCGGTGACGTCTTCGAGCTCGGTGGAGAGGCCGGCGACACGACGCAGCGCCGCGCGCTCGGAGCGCTCGAACTGCTCGCCGTCCCGGTCTCCGTCGATCTCGTGGCTCCAGGCGACGTCCTCTTCCATCAGGGCGTCAGCCCGAAGGCTCTCGGTGAAGCTCTGCGAGTCCGGCACGTCCCGTGCGTCCCGCGCGTCCTGGGAAGGGGAAGAGGAGGAGGTCATTGGATCCTTACGTCGTTGTCGGATGGTCCGCGTCGGCAGTCCACAGCCGGTGCCACGCGTGACATAACACTGCCACGTCCAACGTGTCACACCGCCGGGAGATTCCCCACGGCGGGCGGTCCCGTCGATGGTGACATGCCCGTTCCCCGGGGGTCACACGCTTTTCGGGCCGCCCCACTCCGGGTGGCCGGGCATGGCGGGCGTCGTCTTCCCGTACAGCCAGGGCCGCAGGAAGGGCTCCAGATCGCGTCCGGCCTCCTGCGAGGCGAGGCGTACGAAGTCGTCCGTGCCCGCCGTGGAGTCCCCGTGCTCCCTCACCCACCGCCGCTCGACCCGGTCGAAGGCCGCGGCTCCGATCTCCTGCCGCAGCGCGTAGAGCACCAGCGCGGCCCCGTCGTACACCACCGGCCGGAACAGCCCGATCTTCTCGCCGGGCGCGGCGGGCTTGGGGGCGGCCGGGGGGCCGCCGGCCGCCCGCCACTGGTCGGAGCGCTGGTACGCCTCGCGCATGCGCCGCTCCATGGAGTACTTCCCGAGGCCGTCCGCGTACAGGGCCTCGTACCAGGTGGCGTGCCCCTCGTTCAGCCACAGGTCGGACCAGGCCTTCGGGGTCACGCTGTCGCCGAACCACTGGTGGGAGAGCTCGTGCACCATCACGGCCTCGACGTACCACTCGGGGTAGCCCTCGCCCGAGAACAGGCCGCTCTCGAAGAGCGAGAGGGTCTGGGTCTCCAGCTCGAAGCCGGTCTTGGCCCGGGCGATCAGCACGCCGTAGTTCTCGAAGGGGTAGCGGCCGACCCGCTTCTCCATCCACTCGATGTGGGCCGCGGTCTTCTTCAGCCACGGGTCCAGGCGCTGCCGGTCCGCGGACGGCACCACGTGGCGCAGCGGCAGTCCGTGCGGTCCGGTCCCGCGGACGACGGCGGATTCACCGATGGAGACCTGCGCCAGTTCCGTGGCCATGGGATGCAGCGTGCGGTACGTCCACGTCGTCGCATCGGCCGCCGCGCGGGCCGGCAGCGCCCCCGGCACCCCGTTGGCGACGGCGGTGACACCGGCCGGGGCGGTGATCCGGAAGGTGAAGTACGCCTTGTCGGCGGGGTGGTCGTTGCAGGGGAAGACGCGGTGGGCGGCGTCGGCCTGGTTGGCCATGGCCAGCCCGTCGTCGGTGGTCACCCAGCCGCCGTCGCTGCGGCCCCGCGGGTCGCTGGTGTGCCGGATGGTGATGTGCAGCGGCACGTTCGCCACCACGGGGCTCGCAGGCGTCAGCACCAGGTCCTCCCCGGCGCTCTCGAAGCGCGCCGGCTGCCCGTTGACCTCGGCGGACGCCACCGTTCCGCGCGTGAAGTCCAGGTTGATCCGCTCCAGCGGCTGGAGGGCGCGGGCGTCGATGACGGTGACCGCGTCGAGCGGGCTCTTGTTGTCCTTGTACGTGAAGGACAGGTCGTACGAGAGGACGTCGTACCCGGGGTTCCCGAGCTCCGGGAACAGCGGGTCGCCGATGCCCAGCGGCTTCGGCGGGGGCAGCACGGCGGCGACGAGGGTGAGGGAGGCCGCGGCGAGCAGGGCGGCGCGCTTGCGGGGGGAGGTCAGCTGCATCCCCCACCGCATATCAGCGCCCGCCGCGCGCTCGTGCACGGCGCGCGAGGAGTCCACCCGAACGGGATCCTCCGGCAGGGCCGGGGGACGCCGCGGCAGGGCCCGTCCTTCGGATCGGCCCGGGGCCCCTCCCTCCCGGGGCTGTTGGGCGAGGCTGACCCGGACGACGGGCCCTAGGCGCGGCTGACGTCGTAGACGCCGGGCACGTCCCGCATGGCCCGCATCAGGGCCGGCAGGCCGGCGGCGTCGGGGAGCTGGAGGGTGTAGGTGTGGCGGACCCGCTGTTCGACGGGGGGTTCCACGGTCGCGGAGACGACCTCGACGCCTTCGCGGGCGATGGCCTCCGTCAGGTCGGCCAGCAGGTGGGGGCGGCCGAACGATTCGGCGACCAGGGTGACCCGGCAGTCCGCGGTGGCCCGCCAGTGCACGGCGACGGAGGTCCGGCCCAGGGAGCGCATCTGGGCGACCGCCGCGCAGTGGATGCGGTGGACGGTGACGGCGCCGCCCCGTACGACGAACCCCGCGACCGCGTCCGGCGGCACCGGGGTGCAGCAGCCGGCCAGCCGTACGGTGGCGTGGGGGAGGTCGACGACCGCGTTGCCGCCGCCTCCGCGGGCCCCCACCACCGAGAGCGGGGCCCGCGCGGGCGTGGCGGTGGGTGTCGCCCCGTCGGGATGGGCTTCGAGCCAGCTGCTGATGGCGATCCGCGCGGCCGGGGTCCTCGCGTGCTCCAGCCAGTCGGGGGAAGGCCCGGAGGAGGTGTCCTGGGCGAGCAGCAGCTGCACGGTGTCCCCGTCGGACAGCCGGGAGGCGAGGGAGGTGAGGCGCCCGTTGACCCGGGCGCCGATACAGCCGTGGGCCGCCTCGCCGTACTGGGCGTAGGCGGCGTCGATACAGCTCGCTCCGGCCGGGAGGCTGATCGTGCCGGAAGCGCTGCCGTCCTCGCGGAACACGGTGATCTCGCGGTCCTGGGCGAGCTCGGCCCGCAGCACGCTCCAGAAGGTGTCGGGGTCGGGCGCGGACTGCTGCCAGTCGAGCAGCCGGGACAGCCAGCCGGGCCGCGTCGGGTCGGCCCGCTCCTCCTCGCACTCGGCGTCGGCGGCCGCGGTGGCGTAGGGGTTGCCGAGTGCGACCACCCCGGCTTCGGCGACGCGGTGCATCTGGTGGGTGCGGACGATGACCTCGGCGACGTACCCCTCGGGCACGGCGACGGCGGTGTGCAGCGACTGGTAGAGGTTGAACTTGGGGGCGGCGATGAAGTCCTTGAACTCCGAGACGACCGGCGTGAAGCAGGTGTGCAGCTCGCCGAGCACCGCGTAGCAGTCGGCGTTCTCCCCCACCAGGACGAGGATGCGGCCGAAGTCGGAGCCGCGCAGCTCGCCGCGTTTGAGGGCGATCCGGTGCACGGAGACGAAGTGCCGGGGGCGCACCTGCACCTGGGCGGCGATGCCGGCGTCGCGCAGGACGGCGCGTACGGAGTCGGCGATGGCAGGCAGCGGGTCGCGCTCCCCCGCGTGGGCGGCGATGAGCGCGCGGGTGGCCTCGTACTCCTCGGGGTGCAGGATGGCGAAGACGAGGTCTTCCAGCTCGGTCTTGAGGGCCTGTACGCCGAGCCGCTCGGCCAGCGGGATGAGCACGTCGCGGGTGACCTTGGCGATGCGGGCCTGTTTCTCGGGGCGCATCACGCCGAGGGTGCGCATGTTGTGCAGCCGGTCGGCGAGCTTGATGGACATCACGCGGACGTCGTTGCCGGTGGCGACGAGCATCTTGCGGAAGGTCTCGGGTTCGGCGGCCGCCCCGTAGTCGATCTTCTCGACCTTGGTGACGCCGTCGACGATGAAGCAGACCTCGTCGCCGAACTCCGCCCGGACCTGATCGAGGGTCACCTCGGTGTCCTCGACGGTGTCGTGCAGCAGAGAGGCCGTCAAGGTGGTGGTCTCGGCGCCGAGTTCGGCCAGGATCAGGGTGACGGCGAGCGGGTGTGTGATGTACGGCTCACCGCTCTTGCGCATCTGGCCGCGGTGCGAGGACTCCGCGAGCACGTAGGCACGGCGCAGGATGGACAGGTCCGCGTCGGGATGGTGGGCGCGGTGCGCCTCGGCGACATGTCCGATGGCGTCGGGCAGCCGGTCCCGGGACGTCGGCCCGAGCAGGGCCGCGCGCCCGAGTCGGCGCAGGTCAATGCGGGTCCGACCCCGTCTGCGGAGTTCGGGGCGCGCTTCGGGACGTGCTTCGGGGTTCGTGGCCTCTGCACTCATGGGCACCTCCGGCGGCTTCGACCGGCAGCGGTGGGCATGGGGTGAGCCCTCAGGGCCGGTGCCTGATGCTACCGACCCCACCACGTGGCGCAGTCCACCTCTCGCTCAGCGTGAAACGGATCACCCATGAGAGGGAATCTTCAGCCGAAAGCCGTTTCGGTGAGCCAGGCCGGGTCGAACTCGCCCGCGGCCACGATGACGGCCGGTCCGGTCATGTCGATCCGCCCGTCGGGGTGTTCGGTGATCACGAGGGTCCCGCCGGGGAGGTCGACGGTGTACGTGACCGGCTCGCCGGTGACCGAGGGGTCGGCCCCGTCGCGCCGGATGGCGGCCACGGCGACGGCGCAGGCGCCGGTGCCGCAGGAGCGGGTCTCGCCGGATCCGCGCTCGTGGACGCGCATGGCGACGTGGCGGGGGCCGCGGTCGACGACGAACTCCACGTTGACCCCCGTCGGGTAGACCTCGGCGGGGCTGTAGGGCGGCGGGTCGAGCAGCTTGCCGGCGTGGTCGAGGCTGTCGACGAAGGCGACGGCGTGCGGGTTCCCCATGTTCACGTTGCGGGCGGGCCAGGCGCGGTCGCCGACCATCACGGTGACCTGCTCCTCGGGGAACACGGCGCGGCCCATGGAGACGGTCACGTCGCCGCTCTTGTCGAGGTGGACCTGCTTGACCCCGCCGCGGGTGGCGACGGCGAGGTCGCCGGGCTCGACGTGGCCGGCGTACTGGAGGTAGCGGGCGAAGACGCGGACGCCGTTGCCGCACATCTCGGCGATGGAGCCGTCGCTGTTGCGGTAGTCCATGAACCACTCGGCCTCGTCGGCCAGGTGCGCGGCCTCGGGGTGGGCGGCGGAGCGGACGACGTGCAGCACGCCGTCGGCGCCGATCCCGGCGCGCCGGTCGCACAGCTTGGCGACGGCCGCCGCGGGCAGCTCGACGGAGTTGTCCGGGTCCGGAACGATCACGAAGTCGTTCTCGGTGCCGTGGCCCTTGAGGAAGGAGAGGGTGCTGTGCGTCACCCGGCCATGGTACCGAGCGGCCTCTGCGCAGGCGGGACGGCCCTGCAGGTGTCTAGCGCAGGCGGGCCACGCGGTAGACCGCGAGGGCGATGACCGCCAGGGCGATCAGGGCGTAGAGCGCGGCCAGGCGCCAGTCGGGGCGGCGGCCGCTGCCGCGGGGCGGGAGGCCCGGCCAGGAGTAGCCCACCCGGCGCGCGGCCATCATGGCCCAGCCGCCCGCGCAGGAGCTGATGAGGAAGCCGAGCATGGCGACGACGGCTCCGCCGTCGCCGAACTCGAAGGCGAGCGGGAAGGCGAACATCAGGGAGCCGGAGGCGGCGAGGATCACGATCGGGGCGATCTGCCACAGCCGCAGGCGGCGCTGCGGGCGCAGCTCGACCTCGAACTCGGGGCCGGAGGCGGCCTCCGCCTCGGCGGGGTCCGGGGCGTCCGGGCCGTCAGGGGTGAGCCGCTCGGGGTCGGCGGGCAGGCCGAGTCCGTCGGGCTCGGGCGACCTGTCGAGAAGCGTCGGATCCGCTTCCCGCCGGGTGTCGTCCCGACCAGTGTCGCGAGGGCCGGCCTCCATCGCCACGCGCCCTCCCCACTCGGACTTCGTACGCCGCCGTTCACCGCCGGTGACTGCACCTGCGGAGTTTGATGATGGCACGGACGGGAGCCCCGAACGGGCGCGCGGGGCGTCCCGATGCCATCACGTGATCAGGCTGTAACCGCTCGTTCGACCAACGACAGCGCGAGTCCGGGGAGTTCCCCGCGGTCGGCCGCGGCCCCGCTGAGCCAGTGCACCCGCGGGTCGCGGCGGAACCAGGAGTCCTGGCGGCGGGCGAACCGCTTGGTGGCCCGGACCGTTTCGGCGCGGGCCTCCTCCTCGGTGCACTCCCCGGCGAGCGCGGCCAGTACCTGCTGGTAGCCCAGCGCCCTGGAGGCGGTGATTCCGTCGCGCAGGCCCTGGGCCTCCAGGGTGCGGACCTCGTCCACCAGCCCGGCCTCCCACATCCGGTCCACCCGCAGCGCGATCCGCTCGTCGAGCTCGGGCCGGGCCACGTCGACGCCGATCTGCACGGTGTCGTAGACCGACTCGTGGCCGGGCAGGTTGGCCGTGAACGGCTTCCCGGTGATCTCGATGACCTCCAGGGCGCGGACGATGCGCCGACCGTTGCTGGGCAGGATCGCGCGGGCGGCGTCCGGGTCGGCCGCGGCGAGCCGGGCGTGCAGGGCGCCGGGCCCGCGGAGGGTGGCCTCCTCCTCCAGCCGGGCCCGGACCTCGGGGTCGGTGCCGGGGAACTCCATGGCGTCGAGGGCGCCGCGTACGTAGAGCCCGGATCCGCCGACGAGGACGGGCGTACGGCCTTGGGCGAGCAGCTTGTCGATCTCGGCGCGGGCCAGGCGCTGGTACTCGGCGACGCTGGCCGTCTCGGTGACGTCCCAGATGTCGAGGAGGTGGTGCGGCACGCCGCCGCGTTCCTCGGTCGTCAGTTTGGCGGTGCCGATGTCCATCCCCCGGTACAGCTGCATGGAGTCGGCGTTGACGACTTCGCCGTCGAAATGGCGGGCCAGGGCGACGCCCAGGTCGGACTTTCCGGCGGCGGTGGGACCGACGACGGCGATGACCCGCGGGGCGGGAGCTGCTTTCCTCACGGCCCCAGTCTCGCAAACCCCGCGGCATGTACCCGATCGGGTTACGTGACGGGGTGGCGGCGGGGTCGTTGCCCTGACGAGGTTCCGCCCGGCGCACGCCCGGCGGAGGCCGGGCCGGACCCAGCGGAACTTCACCCGCACGAGTAACGTTATGGGAGTAGACATGGGCGTTTTTGACCGTTTTTTTCGTCGCAAGGACGAGGTTGCGACCGCGGAGGCAGCATCCGTGAACGTGACGACGGAGTCCGGGGAGGCCGAGGCCGAGCCCACTGATGCGCAGGCTCCCGCGGCGGAAGTCGTGGAGATCCCCAAGCAGCAGTCGGCGGAGGCAGCCGCGGACAGCGAGACCGGTGAGGGCGCCCGTACGTAGCTACCTCCCCCGGATTCCATCCGGGGGGACCCCAGGAAGGTGACCCATGGGCCTGCTCGACAATCTGAAGGCCAAGCTCGCTCCGGCGAAGGAGAAGGTCGGTGACCTCGCGCAGCAGCACGAGGGCAGGATCGGCGAGGGTCTGGACAAGGTTGCCAAGGTCGTGGACTCCAAGACCCATGGCAAGTACAGCGACCGGATCACCACCGGTACGGGCAAGGCGAAGGACGCCCTGGGCAGGATGGCGCACAAGGACGAGCACGGCGGACCGACCCCGCCGGCATCCGGCGGGCCGACTCCGCCGACAGCGGCTTCCTGACCCGGTTCCTGACCGGTCGGTTCCGTAAGGGGCGCGGCGTTCCCACCGAACCCGTGCCCCTTCGCCGTACCCGCTGCCACGCGACTTCTACGCGTCCTCTACACGCTCCCTGCCCCGCGCCCGTCCGGGCGCCGGGCCCCGCACCCGGGCCGTCCGGCCCTCAGGACCAGGCGGCGACGAAGTAGCCCACCCCGTACGGGGCGTCCTCGTACAGCAGTCGCCCTTCGAGGCCCGCGCCCTCCGCCGCGCCGGCCAGGACCTGCCAGGGGGCCCGGCCGGCCGCCTGCAGCTCCTGCGCGAGGCCGGCGTCCAGGGCGGCGAGAGCGTGGACGTCGGCTGCGGCCAGGGCCCGGGCGGTGGCGGCGTCGAAGGCCTCGGCCCGCTCGTCGAGGTAGCCGGGGGCCTTCAGGCTGCGGCAGGCGCTGCCGTCGCCCATGACCAGCAGGGCGACACGGCCGTCACGGGCCGCGAGGTCCCGGCCGGCCTCCAGGCACCGCTCGGCAGCCAGCCGCTCGTCCACCGCGAGGCCTTCGACCGGGGAGGCGCCCCAGCGGGCGTGCTCCAGCAGCCACGCCCCGACGGACAGGGCGGCCGGCAGCGGGCGGGCGCCCCCGTCCCCCGCCCCCAGTCGTACGTCGGCTTC
This sequence comes from Streptomyces sp. NPDC044571, assembly GCF_040647115.1. Classification (NCBI taxonomy): domain Bacteria; kingdom Bacillati; phylum Actinomycetota; class Actinomycetes; order Kitasatosporales; family Streptomycetaceae; genus Streptomyces; species Streptomyces sp. NPDC044571. The sequence continues at coordinate 48,583 of NZ_JBEZBN010000033.1, read as the reverse complement.
GGCGACGCCGAACCCGCGGAAGCTGCCGCGCGAGCCCTGGGGGTAGGGACCCTGGCGGTCCGCGTCCGAGGCTCCGACGACGACGAGCCGGTCGGGTCGGGAGGCGGCCAGGACGGCGAGTGCGTCGGAGCAGGCGGTACGGGCGTCGCCGAGTTCGGCGGCGGCCCCCGCGGCGACCTCGGGCACGAGGAGCGGCGGGGCGGGGCAGACGGCTGCGGCTACGAGCATGATCCGCAGCCTAGCCGCCGAGCGGCCCGCGTCACGAAGGGAGGGCGCAGCCCGTGGTGGCCTCCGGGAGCGGGGCCGGGACGCCCAGCGTGGGGAGGCCCAGCATGACCCCCTTCGGCTGCGCGGGGGCGGCATTGCGCCGCTCCCAGGCGTCGCCCGCACGGGTGCGGCGCACCGACCGGGTCGGGCCTTCGGCGAGCAGGTGGTGCGGGGCGGCGTAGGTGATCTCCACGGTCACCACGTCACCGGGGCGGACCTCCGCCTCCGGCTTGGTGAAGTGCACGAGGCGGTTGTCGGGAGCACGCCCCGACAGGCGGTGCGTCGTCCCGTCCTTGCGGCCCTCGCCCTCGGCGACCATGACCTCCAGGGTCCGGCCGACCTGCTTCTTGTTCTCCTCCCAGGAGATCTCCTCCTGGAGGGCGACCAGCCGCTCGTAGCGCGCCTGCACGACCTCCTTCGGGATCTGGCCGTCCATGTCGGCCGCGGGGGTGCCGGGCCGCTTGGAGTACTGGAAGGTGAACGCGTTCGCGAAGCGCGCCTGCCGCACCGTGTGCATCGTCTGCTCGAAGTCCTCCTCGGTCTCGCCGGGGAAGCCCACGATGATGTCGGTGGAGATCGCGGCGTGCGGGATGGCGGCCCGCACCTTCTCGATGATGCCGAGGAAGCGCTCCTGGCGGTACGAGCGGCGCATCGCCCTCAGGATCGTGTCCGAGCCGGACTGCAGCGGCATGTGCAGCTGCGGCATCACGTTCGGCGTCTCGGCCATGGCCGCGATCACGTCGTCGGTGAAGTCGCGCGGGTGCGGGGAGGTGAACCGGACCCGCTCCAGGCCCTCGATCTGGCCGCACGCGCGCAGCAGCTTGGAGAAGGCCTCGCGGTCGCCCAGGTCGGAGCCGTACGCGTTCACGTTCTGGCCGAGCAGGGTGATCTCCGAGACGCCCTCGGCGACCAGCGCCTCGACCTCGGCGAGGATGTCACCGGGCCGGCGGTCCTCCTCCTTGCCGCGCAGCGCCGGGACGATACAGAAGGTGCAGGTGTTGTTGCAGCCGACGGAGATCGAGACCCAGGCGGCGTACGCGGACTCGCGACGGGTCGGCAGGGTCGACGGGAAGGCCTCCAGCGACTCGGCGATCTCGACCTGCGCCTCCTCCTGGATACGGGCGCGCTCCAGCAGGACCGGCAGCTTGCCGATGTTGTGCGTGCCGAAGACGACATCGACCCAGGGGGCCCGCTTGACGATGGTGTCGCGGTCCTTCTGCGCGAGGCAGCCGCCGACGGCGATCTGCATGCCGGGGCGCTTGGTCTTCATCGGGGCGAGCCGGCCGAGGTTGCCGTACAGCTTGTTGTCGGCGTTCTCGCGCACCGCGCAGGTGTTGAACACGACGACGTCGGCGTCGCCGTCGGAGCCCTCGGGTGCCCGCGTGTAGCCCGCGTCCTCCAGCAGACCGGAGAGTCGCTCGGAGTCGTGCACGTTCATCTGGCACCCGTAGGTGCGCACCTCGTAAGTTCCCTTGACGTCCACTGCCGTGCTCCGGTCGCTGCTGCTGGTCATGCAACAAGGGTAGGCGGTACCCGGGAGCCCTCCGGCCCCCGGCCGCCCAGGGCCCCGGGGCCCTGCGGGCAGGGCTCCCCGTGACAGGGCGGCGGGCGGGTGGCAGGATCGCGGCCATGACTGTCGTACCGCCCCGCTTCCGCAGGCGCACCGCCCTGTGGGGGCTGGTGGCCGTGCTGGCCGTGCTCGGGGTCCTGGCGTGGTGGTTGCGGCCCTTCGGCGAACCGCAGCTCAAGGGGGATCTGACCGTCAGTACGGGAGTCCGTACAGGCGTCTACCACCGCTACGGGCAACTGCTGGAGCAGGCGCTCGCCCGGGACATGCCGGGGGTGCGGGTACGGCTGGAGACCAGCCAGGGATCCCAGGAGAACCTCCAGCGGGTGGCCTCCGGCAAGGCGGACTTCACGATCGCGACCGCGGACGCGGTCGCCAAGTACCGGGCCGACGGCAAGCCGGGGGCGGAACGCCTGCGCGGATGCGCACGGCTCTACGACGACTACGTCCAGCTGGTCGTCCCGGCCGGATCCCCGGTGCAGTCGGCGCACGACCTGCGGGGCAAGCGGGTCGCGGTCGGCCAGGAGGGCTCGGGCGTCCGGCTGATCTCGGATCGGCTGCTGTCGGCGGCGAAACTGGACCCGGCGCGCGACATCACCGCGGTGTCCATCGGCATCGACACCATGCCGGCGGAGCTGGAGGCCGGTCGGATCGACGCCTTCTTCTGGTCCGGCGGCCTGCCGACGAACGCGGTGCGGGAGCTGTCGGAGCGGTTCGAGATCCGGCTCGTGCAACTCGGTGACCTGCTGGAACCCCTCCAGAGCACCGGAAGCCCGGCACGCTACTACCGGTCGGCGGTGATGCCGCAGGACGCGTACACGCGGGCGCGGAACACCTCGGCGGTGGCGACGCTGGCGGTCCCGAACCTGCTGGTGACCACCGAGGAAACGGATCCGGAGCTGACCGAGCAGTTCACGCGGACGGTGATCCTCAGCCGTGACCGGATCGGCCACGAGGTACACGCGGCGCAGCTGGTGGACCTGCGGACGGCCATCTACACGGACCCCCTGGACCTGCACGAGGGCGCCCAGCGGTACTACCGCTCCGTGAAGCCCTGAAGCCGTGAAGCCCTGAAGCCGTGACGAGGCCTTGACGCCTTGAGGCCGCGGGCCTCAGGCCGCCGGCAGCAGCATCAGCGCCGCCGCGGCCGCCCCGATCAGGCCCGCGTGGGTGCCCAGGGCCGCCGGGACCACGCGCAGGCCGGCCACGAAGGACAAAGTGGCGTAGTCCGCCAGGTGGGCGCGAACCGGTGCGAACAGCGTGTCACCGGCGGCGGCGACTCCCCCGCCGATGACCGCGACATCCGTTTCGACGAGGGTCGCGGTGGCCGCGACGGCTGCGGCCAGGGCCCGGCCGGCCCGGTCGAAGGCGGCCAGCGCGACCGGATCCCCTGCCTCGGCGGCCCGTGCCACACCCGCCGCGGAGGAGTCCCCGCCCGCGGGCGGGGTCCAGCCTTGCGCGCGGGCCCACCGGGCGATGGCCGTACCCGAGGCGATGGACTCCACGCAGCCACGGGCCCCGCAGACGCACCGCTCACCGTCGAAGGCCACGCTGATGTGGCCGATGTGGCCCGCGTTGCCGGTGGGCCCCGGGTGAAGCCGGTTGTTCAGGACGAGGCCGCCGCCGACGCCGGTGGAGACCACCATGCACAGGGCGTTGGCATGGCCCCGCGCCGCGCCCAGCCAGTGTTCGGCCGCGGTCATGGCGACGCCGTCGCCGACCAGCACGGTGGGCAGCTCCGCTCCGTGGCGGGCCAGTTCGGCCACCACGCGGGCCTGCACCGGGAACTCCCGCCACGCCTCGATGTTCACCGGGGACACCGTGCCGCGCGAGGCGTCCACCGGGCCCGCGCTGCCGATGCCGCACCGGACCGCCGTATCCCAGAGCGGGGAGCTCGCCAGCTCCGCGACCACCTCCGCCACGGCCGCGAACACCCCGTCCCCGTCCACACCGCGGGGGGTCGGGCGGCGGGTGGTGGCGGTCATCGTGCCATCGGGATGCACCAGCGCCCCGGCGATCTTCGTACCGCCGATGTCGATGGCCACGGTCAGGCCTGCGGCCGGATCGGCGGCCCGGGAGGTCGGGGAGGCGGAGGGGCGAGAGGTCACGTGGGCGCTCCTGAGAGGGGTCGGGACCCAGTATGCGTGCGGCGGCGGGGCTTACGTTGCCGGGGCTCGGCCCGGCGGTCCGTGCCCGGTTCTGCCCTGTTGACGTACCGCCGCGGCGCGCGACAGTTTGTTGGGCCGCCCGGCGCACGCAGCACAGAGCCCCAGCCCCCCAAGCCCCCGACCGCCGACCGCCGACCGCCCACCGCTGACCCCGCGAGTTCGGACTCCACGCCCCCCTACTCCACGCCCCCTACTCCAGGACCTCAGACCCCAGACTCCGGGACCCTCATGGACCGCGAAGCCGCTCCTCGCCCACCCCGCCCGCACCGCACGCTCCGCTTCGGCGTCAACCACACGCCGGCGCGCGGCTGGTTCCACCACTGGCTCGACTTCGATCTCGACGAGCTCAGGGCCGACCTCGACTCGATCGCCTCGCTCGGGCTGGACCACGTACGGGTCTTCCCGCTGTGGCCGGTGTTCCAGCCGAACCGGTCGCTGATCCGGCCGCGCGCCGTCGAACAGCTCGTGGCACTCGCGGACGCTGCCGCCGAGCGCGGACTCGACGTCGCCGTCGACGGACTGCAGGGGCACCTGTCGAGTTTCGACTTCCTGCCCGCCTGGACCGGGACATGGCACCGGCGGAACCTCTTCACCGACCCGGACGTGGTCGCCGGGCAGGAGGAGTACCTGCGCACGCTGGCCGCCGCACTCGCCGACCGGCCGAACTTCCTGGGCATGTCCGTGGGCAACGAGGTCAACCAGTTCTCCGGCCCACCCCACCCCGACCCCGACCTGATCACCCCCGAACAGGCGGGCCGCTGGCTGGAGCGCATGCTCGGCGCCTGCGAGCAGGGCGCCCCCGGCCGGCTGCACGTGCACGCCGAGTACGACGCCGCCTGGTACCAGGACGGCCATCCGTTCACGGCGTCCCAGGCCGCCCGGCTGGGTGCGGCGACCGCCGTGCACTCCTGGGTGTTCAACGGCACCGCGCAGCGCCACGGCCGGACCGGGACCGCGACCGAGCACCACGCCGCGTACCTGGTCGAACTGTCGAAGGCGTGGGCGCGCGATCCGCACCGGCCGGTGTGGCTCCAGGAGGTCGGCGCACCCGCTCCGCTGGTGCCGGCGGAGCACGCGGCCGAGTTCACGCGGGCCACGCTCGCGGGTGCGCTGGACTGCCCGGACCTGTGGGGGGTGACCTGGTGGTGCTCCCACGACGTGTCCCGGGACCTCGCGGACTTCCCGGAGCTGGAGTACGGGCTCGGCCTGCTCACCAACGACCGCCGTACCAAGCCGGCCGGTGCGGCCCTCGCCCGGATCGCGCAGGAGTGGCGGGGCCGCGAGCACCGCCCGGCCGTCCGGTCCACCGCGCTCGTCGTGGACGTCGGCGGGGCCGAGCACGCGCCGAAACGCTCCGTGTGCGCCCCCGGCGGGGCCTTCTTCGAGGCATGGGCCGCCCTGACGGCCCAGGGGGTGCGCCCCGCGGTGGTGCTGGCGGAACTCGCCGAGGACGCCGCGCATCTGCAGGCTCGCGGGATCACGGAGGTGGTGCGCGTCCGCGATGTGCGCTGAGGCCGGGGGGGCGGCCGACCGCCGCTGACCCGCCGTCAACCGATGCTCCCCCACCGCATTCGAGGAGCCCTGCATGTCCGAGACCGACAACGGCGTCGATCCCCGTACGTCCCCCGCCCACCGGCCTACGCGGCGGCGGGTACTCGCTGCCGCGGCCGCCGGGGCGGGGGCAGCGGCCCTGCCGGGCGCCCCGGCCCGGGCGGCGGCCTCCCCGGCGGCCCCCGCCGGGAGCCCCGTCCCGTCCCCGCCGCCGGCCGCCCGCGCGGCGGCCGACCTGGCCCCGTACGCCTCCTACTGGTTCCCCGACTCGCTGCCGCAGGGCGAGCCCGGGCCGGGCATCGTGTGGCGCTCGCTCAAGGACTGGACCCCGCAGTCCGATCCGGACCTGGCCTTCAACACTGCGACCGTGCCGCTCGCCCCGCGCTTCACCCCCGTGCCGGCGAACCGGGACGCCCGGGCGGGCCGGGCCCGGATCGCCTCGCTCGTCTCCTTCGGGCCCACCGCCCGCAATCCCGCCCAAGGCTCCGCGAGCGCCGACTACTACGCGCTGACGCACTGGGCGTACTTGGACGAGCTCGTCTTCTGGGGCGGCTCCGCGGGCGAGGGGATCGTGCTCGCCCCGAACGCGCCCGTCGTCGACGCCGCCCACCGCAACGGCGTGCGGGTGCTGGGCAACGTCTTCCTCCCGCCCGTCCCGTACGGCGGCGACCTGCGCTGGACGCGGGACCTGGTGCAGCGCGACGCCCACGGCCGGTTCCCGCTCGCCGGGAAACTCGCCGAGGTGGCGCGGACCTACGGCTTCGACGGCTGGTTCGTCAACGCCGAGACCGACGGCGGGGACGGCGCACTGGCGTCCCGGATGCGGGAGTTCCTGCGCGCACTGCGGGCCGAGGGCGCCCCGTACGGCCTGCGGATCACCTGGTACGACGCCATGAACAGCACCGGCCGGGTCGGCTGGCAGGGCGCGCTCAACGCGCTCAACCAGGAGTTCTTCGAGGACCGGTCGGGCCGGGTCGCGGACACGGTCTTCGTGGACTTCCGCTGGACGGCGCGCACGCTGGCGGACTCCGGGGCGCTCGCCGACCGGCTGGGCCGCTCCCGCCACGAGCTGTGGGCTGCCGTGGACACGGAGTCGCACGGCTGGGATTCCGCCGTCCCCTGGGACGCGATCGTCCCGCGCGGCGGCGACCACGTCGTCAGCTACGGCTTCTACCGGCCCGAGTGGACCCTGAACCACCTCACCGACCGCTCCCCCGGCGCCTTCCACCGCGCCGACGACCGGTTCTGGACGGGCGCCTCCCTCGATCCGGCCCGCCCGGGCCCCGAGGACGGCTGGCGTGCGCCCGCCACCGCCGTCGCCGACCGCTCCACCGTCACCGCCCTCCCCTTCGCGTGCACCTTCAACACCGGCCACGGGGAGCGCTGGTACGAGGCGGGCCGGGTCGTCTCCGAGGCGCCGTGGAACCACCTCGGGCTCCAGGACCGCCTGCCCGGGCGCCGCTGGGTGGTGGACACCGCGGGGGAACGCCCGTCCGTCACGCTGGACTTCGCGGACGCCTGGCGCGGCGGCTCCAGCCTCCTCGTCGCGGGCCGGTTGGACCGCCCCGCCGCCGTGGGCCTGCACGCGACCCGCCTGCCGCTGACCCGCTCCACGGTCGTGGAGCTGGTGCACGCCTGTGCAGCAGGGTCGTTCGCCGTCGAGGTCGGTGTGGCGCTGCGCGAGCCGGCCGCCGCGGGCGAGCCGGTCCCGTACACCTGGCTGGGGGCTCAGGCCCCGGCCTCCGGGCAGGGCTGGCGCAGGGCGCGGGTCGGGCTCGCGGCACTGGCGGGCCGGACCGCGTACGGGCTGGCCGTACGGCTCACGCCCCGCGGGAAGGAGGCGGTGGTCTGGCGGCTCGGCGCCCTGTCGGTACGCGACGACACGCCCCGCCGCCGCCCGCCCTCCCCGCATGCACTGAGCGTGGACGCCTCGGCCCAGGACGCCGGCCGGGCCTCGCTCCGGCTGTCCTGGCGCCACGCCCCCGGCCCGGTCCGGCACTACGAGCTGTACCGGCTGCTGCCCGACGGCGCCCGCCGCTTCCTCGGCGGCACCTGCGGCACGGCCCTGTACCTGCCGGACCTCGTACGCGCCGGCCGGGAGCGGGCCGCGGCCTTCGAGCTGCGGGCCGTCGACGAGCTCTATGCGGTCTCCGGCCCGGCCCGCACCACCCTCACCTGGGCGTCCTGAGCCTCATCCGCTGTGCGGGTGGCTGCGGGGGACGGCCACCGTCACGCGCAGCCCGTGCGGCGGGTTCTTCTCGTAGGAGAGGGATCCGCCGCCCGCGGCGAGCAGGGCCCGGGAGATCGAGAGGCCGAGCCCGGAGCCCTTGACGTTCTGGTGGCGGCCGCTGCGCCAGAACCGGTCGCCGACGCGGAGCAGCTCCTCCTCGGTGAGGCCCGGACCGCGGTCCGCGACGACGACGTGCACGAAGGATCCGGCGGGGGCGACCGACACCTCGACCTCCTCACCCTCGGGGGTGAACTTCAGGGCGTTGTCGATGACGGCGTCGAGCGCACTGGACAGGGCGATGGGATCGGCCCAGCCCGTCACGGCGGCCCGGCCCGCCTCGGTGAGCCGCACCCCCTTCTCCTCGGCGGAGGGGCGCCACGCGGCGACCCGTTCGGCGGTGAGCTGCGCGATGTCGGTGAGGCTGAGCTCGGCGGAGGCGTGCTCGGCCAGCGCCAGGTCCAGCAGGTCGTCGAGGACCTGGGCGAGCCGCTTGCCCTCGGTGCGCACGGAGGCGATCTCCTCGTTCCCCTCGGGCAGTTCGAGGGCGAGCAGCTCGATCCGCAGGAGCAGCGCCGCGAGCGGGTTGCGCAGCTGGTGGGAGGCGTCGGCGACGAACGCCCGCTGCTGCTCCAGCACCTCTTCCACGTTGTCGGCCATCTCGTTGAATGAGCGGGCGAGGCGTCTGAGTTCCGGCGGACCGCCGGAGGCGGCGACACGGGAGTTCATCCGCCCGGTGGCGATGCCGTGGGCGGCGGCGTCCAGGGTGCGCACGGGCTTGAGCACCCAGCTGGTGAGCCGCAGGGCGGCCCCGAACGCGAGGAGCATGGCGGCGGCGAGCCCGCCGAGGATGAGCAGCCAGCCCCGGAGGATCCGGGCCCGCATCTGGTCGGTGGGCGACTCCGTGAGGACGACGGCGACCACGTCGCCGTCGAGGACGACCGGTGAGGCGACGAGGAGTTTGCCGTGGGTCTGCCAGGGCCACACCTGGGCGGGGTCATGGCTGCGCCGCCCGGCGAGCGCCTCCTCGAAGGCCCGCCGTCCCTCACCGGTCTCCGGAACCTGCCACCAGCCCGGCGCCCGCGCCATGTCGTTGTCGTCGCGGTAGAAGATGCCGACGCGGATCCCGTACAGCTCCTGGTAGCGGGCGAGCTCCAGCTTGAGGGTGTCGACGCGGTCGGCGGCGCCGGTGGATCCCGATCCCTCGGCGTCGATGACGAACTGCGCGAGGGCGGCGAAGCGGGCGCTGTCGTCGATCCGGTCGACCACCACCCGCTGCTGCTGCCCGGCGGCCAGGCTCACGGCGAGCGGGAAGCCGAGGGCGAGCAGGACGCCCGCCATCAGGACGACGAGCAGCGGGAGCAGTCGGGCGCGCACGGCAGGGGTCCGCTAGGGGGCGGTGGGGGTGACGAGCCGGTAGCCCACCCCGCGGACGGTCTCGATCAGGGCGGGCATGCGCAGCTTGGAGCGCAGGGAGGCGACGTGGACCTCCAGGGTCCGCCCGGTCCCCTCCCAGCTGGTGCGCCACACCTCGCTGATGATCTGCTCGCGACGGAAGACCACCCCGGGGCGCTGCGCGAGCAGGGCCAGCAGGTCGAATTCCTTGCGGGTCAGCGGTACGTCGGCTCCGTCCACGCTGACCCGGCGGGTGGGCAGTTCGATGCTGACCGGGCCGAGCCGGACCACGGCGGGTGCACCGGTCCCGGTGGTGGCGTCGTCGGAGGCGCCGGTGCGCCGGGCGACGGCGTGGATGCGGGCCAGGAGCTCGCCGGTGTCGTAGGGCTTGACGACGTAGTCGTCGGCGCCCATGTTGAGGCCGTGGATGCGGGAGCGCACGTCGGAGCGGGCGGTCACCATGATCACGGGCGTCGAGGTCCGCTTGCGGATCTTGCCGCACACCTCGTACCCGTCCTGGTCGGGAAGGCCCAGGTCGAGCAGGACGACGCCGAAGGGCGGGGCGCCGGCGGGCAGCAGCGCCTGCAGGGCCTCCTCGCCGCTGCGGGCGTGGGTCACCTGGAAGCCGTGCCGGCCGAGGATCGCGGACAGGGCGGCGGCGACGTGGTCGTCGTCCTCGACGAGCAGCAGTCTCATTGCGTCCCCCTTTCCTGCTTTCCTTCTGACCAGTGGCCGTGGTCATGGCCACCATGCATCCACGCCGAAGAAGAGGCCCACGTCAAGAGGGCTCCCGGCCCGGCGGGCCTTCCGTTATGCACCCGGTACGCGTACGGTGCCGCCGTTGCGGCCGCGCGTACGGAGCGTATCGGTGCGAGGTCCTATCGTTATGCTCAATTCTCCCTCAGATGTGATGACGTTGTGCACGTCTCGTCACTACTGTCCTCCCAACCGAGGAGGACGGAGCAAGAGGCCGATGAGCGGAGTATCAGTGACCAAGGACGTGCAGGACGCGGCCGGCACCGCGGACGACCTGGTCGTACTGAGCAACGTCAACAAGCATTTCGGCGCGCTGCACGTGCTTCAGGACGTCAATCTGAGCATTGCCCGCGGTGAGGTCGTCGTGGTGATCGGTCCTTCGGGATCGGGCAAGTCCACGCTGTGCCGGACCATCAACCGGCTGGAGACGATCGACTCCGGCTCCATCACGGTCGACGGCAGGGAACTGCCGTCGGAGGGGCGGGAGCTGGCGAGGCTTCGGGCCGACGTCGGCATGGTCTTCCAGTCCTTCAACCTGTTCGCGCACAAGACCGTGCTGCAGAACGTGATGCTGGGTCAGCTGAAGGTCCGCAAGACGGACCAGGCGGCCGCCCTGGAGAAGGCGAAGTCCCTGCTGGACCGGGTGGGTGTCGGCTCGCAGGCCGACAAGTACCCGGCGCAGCTGTCCGGTGGACAGCAGCAGCGCGTCGCGATCGCCCGCGCGCTGGCGATGGACCCGAAGGTGATGCTGTTCGACGAGCCGACGTCGGCGCTCGACCCGGAAATGATCAACGAGGTGCTGGAGGTCATGCAGCAGCTCGCCCGGGAGGGGATGACGATGGTCGTCGTCACGCACGAGATGGGCTTCGCCCGCTCTGCGGCCAATCGGGTCGTCTTCATGGCCGACGGAAAAATCGTCGAAGAGGCCGCGCCCGAGCAGTTCTTCAGCAACCCGCGCAGTGACCGCGCCAAGGACTTCCTTTCGAAGATCCTGCACCACTGACGTTCTTGTCTGGTAGTGATCCGGTGGCGGCTCAGAGCTACGTGTCGCTCGTCGTCCAACAACGTCTCATCCGAGGGAAGTTCACCATGAAGGTTTTCAAGGCCGGCGCGGCCGCAGCCGTGGCCGCAGTCCTCGCCCTGACCGCGACCGCCTGCGGCGGCAGCAGCGACAAGGCGAGCAGTGACGGTGGTGCGTCCGGCGGCAAGGACAAGATCGTCATCGGCATCAAGTTCGACCAGCCGGGTCTGGGCCTGAAGAGCCCCGACGGCAAGTTCTCGGGCTTCGACGTCGACGTGGCGACGTACGTGGCCAAGGAGCTCGGCTACCAGCCGGACCAGATCGAGTTCAAGCAGGCCATCAGCTCCGAGCGCGAGAACCTGATCGCCAACGGTGATGTGAAGCTGGTCGTCGCCACCTACACGATCAACGACAAGCGCAAGGCGAAGGTCGACTTCGCGGGCCCGTACTTCCTGGCCCACCAGGACCTCCTGGTCCGCACCGACGACACCTCGATCACCAAGGCCGAGGACCTCAACAAGAAGAAGCTCTGCTCGGTCACCGGCTCCACGTCGGCCCAGAACATCAAGACCAAGCTGGCTCCCGAGGCCGACCTCCAGCAGAACCCCGGCTACTCCGAGTGCCTGACCGGCCTGGAGAACAAGGCCCTCGACGCGCTGACCACGGACGACTCCATCCTGGCCGGCTACGCCGCGCAGGAGAAGAACAAGGGCAAGTTCAAGCTCGTCGGCCTGAAGCTGAGCGACGAGCCCTACGGCATCGGCCTGAAGAAGGGCGACACCGAGCTGCAGACCAAGGTCAACGCCGCGCTCAAGAAGATGGTCGCGGACGGTTCCTGGCAGAAGGCCGTCGAGAAGAACTTCGGCCCCGCCAACTACAAGGCCGAGCCGGCCCCGCAGATCACCGAAGGCAGCTGATTCCTCGGTGAGGGGTGTCGCCGCCCGCCTGCCACGGGCGGCGGCCCCTCTCACCGGCCATCCTGGGGAGAGCGCAGGGCAACGTGTTCGACTTTCTTAATTCCGGGCAGTACGACGTGCTCGGAGCCTTCTGGGTGACGGTTCAGCTCACCCTCTACTCGGCGATCGGATCCCTGATCTGGGGGACCGTCCTGGCCGGAATGCGGGTCAGCCCGGTCCCGCTGATGCGGGCCTTCGGCGCGGCGTACGTCAACATCGTGCGCAACACTCCGCTGACCGTCATCATCATCGGCTGCTCGCTGGGTCTGAACCAGACCCTCGGCATCGCGCTCGGCGGCGGCACGTTCAAGGAGATCGGCTTCCGGCTCGCGGTCCTGGGCTTCATCGCCTACACCGGCACCTTCGTCTGCGAGGCGATCCGCTCGGGCATCAACACGGTGCCCGTGGGCCAGGCCGAAGCCGCCCGCGCGCTGGGCCTGAGCTTCTTCCAGGTGCTCACGCTGATCGTGCTCCCCCAGGCCTTCCGGGCGGTCATCGCACCGCTCACCAACGTACTGATCGCCCTCACCAAGAACACCACGGTGGCGGCGGCCATCGGCGTGGCCGAAGCGGCCCTGCTGATGAAGGAAATGATCGAGAACGAGCCGCAGGCGCTCTTCGCGGTCTTCGGCATCTTCGCCTTCGGCTTCGTCGTGCTGACCCTGCCCACCGGCCTGCTTCTGGGCTGGGTGGCCAAGCGAGTGGCGGTGAAGCGATGAGCTCCGTGCTGTACGACACCCCGGGCCCCAAGGCCAGGGCGCGCAACTGGATCTACACGGCGGCCTTCCTGGTCGTGTTCGGCCTGGTCATGTGGTGGGTCCTCGCCACCATGGCCGACAAGAACCAGCTCGACGCCGACAAGTGGAGCCCGTTCGTCACCGACAGCGAGGTCTGGACGACCTTCCTGCTGCCGGGACTCGGCGAGACGCTGAAGGCCGGCCTCATCGCCATGGTCATCGCGCTGCCGCTGGGTGCCGTCCTCGGCATCGGCCGGCTCTCCGACCACCGGTGGGTCCGGATCCCGGTCGGCGCCTGGGTCGAGTTCTTCCGCGCCATCCCGGTGCTGATGCTGATGCTGTTCGGTTCCGCGCTGTACGTGCGCTTCAGCACCGTCAGCTCCGAACTGCGGCCGCTGTACTCGGTGGTCACCGGCCTGGTCCTGTACAACTCCGCGGTCATCGCCGAGATCGTCGTGGCGGGCATCCGGTCGCTGCCGCGGGGCCAGACCGACGCGGCCAAGGCGATCGGCATGCGCAAGGGCCAGATCATGACGTACGTCCTGGTCCCGCAGGCCGTCACGGCCATGCTGCCGGCCCTGGTCAGCCAGCTCGTGGTGATCCTCAAGGACACCGCGATCGGCGGTGCGGTGCTGGGCCTGGGCGAGCTGCTGTCGATGAACCGGCAGATCTCGGCGAACTACAGCAACACCATCCCGACGCTCGTCGTGATCGCACTGCTGTTCATCCTCGTGAACTTCGCGCTCACCACCTTCGCCGCCTGGCTGGAGCGGCAGCTGCGGAAGTCGACCAAGGGCTCCGGCGCGGTCGTCGCCGGGGACGTGGCCGAGGTGGACGCGGGCGGCGCGGCCGGCGTGGGCGAGGCCCCCTGAGGCGGCTCTCCCCGTACGCGGGGCCCTGACACCCGGTCAGTACACTGGCGTGGCACCTGTGCTGCGGCAGAACTCATCTGCCGCACCACACGCATGCTCGGGACCGGCGTCACTTGACGCAGGCACCTCCAGTGGGTTGCATACGTTCTGTGATCACATACCGGACATCGGGAGCCGCATCATGGACCCGGTGATCGTCGTCGGCGCGGGCCCGGTCGGACTGTCCCTGTCCCTCGCCCTGGCCGGCCAGGGCGTGCCCTCCGTCCTGCTCGACGAGGGGCCCGGAAAGGACGAACCACGACCGGCCCGTACGGTCGTCCTGCACGGCGACACCGCGGCGATGGTGCACCGGCTGGGCTGTACGACCCTGCGCGACGAAGGCGCGTACTACGCGGCCTGGCGCATGCGGCGCGGCCGGGACACCCGGCGCACCACCTTCGAGGACGGCCCCGCCCCGCTGCACGTGCCGCAGCACGCCCTCACCCGCGGGCTGCGCCACGCGGCCACCGCGCACCCGCTGGTCCAGCTGGTCACCGACTGCCGACTGGACTTGCTGGAGCAGGACGACCACGGGATCACCGCCCACACCCGCGGCGCCGAGCCGACCTGGTGGCGCGGCAGCCACCTGGTCGGCTGCGACGGAGCCCGCTCCACCGTGCGCAAGCTGCTCGGCATCCGCTTCCCCGGCCGCACCGCCGTGGAACGGCACGCCGTGGCGGCGCTGCGCACCGAACTCCCCTGGCCCGGCGAGGCCCTGCTGCACCGCGATCCGCCCCGGGAGACCATCGCCCGCCCCCTGCCCGACGGGGTGTGGCGGCTGGACTGGCTGCTGCCGGGCCGCGGCGACCTCGTCACCCCCGACACATTGGTCACCCTCGTCCGGGAGACCCTGGCCTCCTGGTGCGGGGGCACCACTCCCCCGTACGACCTCATCGACACCGGGGTCCACACGCTGCACCACCGGCTCGCCCGGCGCTGGCGCGACGGCCGCGCCTTCCTCGCCGGGGACGCCGCCCACCTGCTGGGCGCGCTCGGCACCCAGGGGGTCGAGGAGGGGCTCCGCGACGCCGAGAACCTGGCCTGGAAGCTCGCCCTGGTCTGGCACCAGGGGGCCTCGGAGGCGCTGCTCGACAGCTACGAGGGCGAGCGGCGGCGGGCGGTCGCGGCCCGGCTGCGCGCCGCCGACCAGTCGATGCCGGTGCTGCGCGGCGGAGGCGGCCTGCGGACCCTGCTGCCCGGCACCGCCCGCGCCGGCGAACTCCTCCTCACCGAGGGCCACCTGGGGCGGGGACCGCTGGGCGCGGAGCCCACGTATGCCCCGCCGGTCGCCGTACGCGAGGTCCCGACCGCCACCGAGCCGGGCGGCGCCGTGGCGAACGTCGCGGTGACCGCTCCCGACGGGGCGACCGTGCCGCTGCGGGACCTGCTGGGGCGGGGCCGGCTGCTGGTGGTGCTGGTGGCTCCCGGCACCGGGGTCTGGGACCGGCGCCACTGGCTGGGCGCGGGGCTGATGCCCCGGCTGGCGGCGGCGGTGAGCGCCCTTCCGGTGCGGACGGAGCTGCTGGTCGCGGACGGCTACCCGGGGGCGGCGGCGCACACCGTCCTGTTGGTCCGGCCCGACGGCCATCTGGCGGCCACCTTCGCGGGGGTCCGGCCGGCGGAGCTGTACGAGGCGGCCGATGCGGTGCGCATGGGCGCGCCTGCCTCGCTCCAGGAGAGTTCGACGACACTTCAGCCGTGATCGATTGACCGGCCTTGCGCCCTCGTGCTTGACTCGCGGCCATGACCGGCAACGACGTGCGCCTGTGGCGGAGGGTCCATATGGACCTGCTCCGCTATGCGGGCTGCGTGTGTCGCCCTTCCTGCTGATTCGCCTTCTCCCCCGCGCCCCGCGCGTACTTCGCGAACCCCCAGGACGGTCATCTCCATGCCCACGCCCTTGTCCACGCACGCCCAGGCCCATACCCCTGCCCACGCCCGCGCCGTCCCCGTGACGGCCGCCGAACTCCTCGATTTCGCCCTCCGCACGGCTGCCGACCCGGCGGTCGTCGACTCGCTCCCCCTGGACCCGCAGGGCCGTACGTGGATCCGGCTGGAGGGGCCGGGGGGCAGCGAGGCCTGGGTGATCGGCTGGCCGCCGGGCACCGGCACCGGCTGGCACGACCACGCCGAGTCGCAGGGCGCGTTCGCCACCGCGCGGGGGCGCCTCACCGAGCGCTCGCTCGCGGTCCGGCTTCCTTCGGAGGGGTGGCGGAGCCTGGAATTGGCCCCGGAGGTGGACCGCAGCCGGAGCCTGGAGGCGGGCAGGGGCCGGGCGTTCGGGGAGCACCACGTCCACGAGGTGCTGAACGAGTCCCCGGACGAGCATGCGGTCTCGGTCCACGCGTACTACCCGCCGCTGCCGCTGATCCGCCGTTTCAGCCGGACCGGTCAGGTCCTGACGCTGGAGCACGTCGAGCGCCCGGAGGACTGGCAGTGAGTACCGCACCGACCGGCATCGACGCCCTGCTGGAGCAGGTCCGTACGACGTACTCCCGCCTCACCGCGGACGAGGCCCGTGCCGCGTTCCTGGCGGACGACGCCCTGCTGGTGGACATCCGCTACCAGGCGCTGCGCGAGCGCGACGGGCTGATTCCGGGCGCGCTGGTGATCGAGCGCAACGAGCTGGAGTGGCGCCTTGATCCCCAGGGCTCCCACCGCGTCCCCGAGGCCACCTCGCACGACGTGCGGGTGGTGGTGATCTGCAACGAGGGGTACGCGTCCTCGCTGGCGGCGGTCTCACTCCATGCGCTGGGCCTCCACCGGGCCACGGACCTGATCGGCGGATTCCAGGCCTGGAAGTCGGCGGGCCTCCCCACGACCTGAGTCCGCCCCGCCACCTGACCCTGGGTCTGACCCCGGTCTCACACCGGCATCCGCACCCGGGGGCTCCCCCCGCCCCCGGGCCACCCGGCGGCGCTCAGCCTCCCGGGTACCCGAGGTCCTCCGTGTCCTCGCCGTCCTCGCCTTCCGCTTCCAGCGCCCGCCGGACCACCCGCAGGGCCATGCCCTCCGGGTACCCCTTGCGGGCGAGCATCCCGGCGAGGCGTCTGATGCGCTTGTCCCGCTCCAGGCCCCGGGTGGTGCGGAGCTTTCGCTCGACGAGCTCCCGGGCGGTCTGTTCCTCCTGTTCGGAGTCCAGCTGTCCGAGCGCCTCCTCGACGAGGGTGGCGTGCACGCCCTTGGTGCGCAGCTCCTGGGCGAGTGCCCGGCGGGCGAGGCCCCGGCCGCGGTGCCGGGACTCGACCCAGGCCCCGGCGAAGGCGGCGTCGTCGATCAGGCCCACCTCCTCGAACCGGGAGAGGACCTCCTGCGACACCTCCTCGGGGATGCCCCGCTTGGCCAGGGCGTCCGCAAGCTGGCGCCGGGTCCGCGGCATCCCGGTGAGCAGGCGCAGGCAGATCGCCCGCGCCTGCTCCTCGGGACTCTGGGGCGGCAGGTCCTGGCGGCCTTCACGGCCGCCTGCGCCGCCCCTTTCCTGCTCCCGCACGGGTCAGCTCTTGGCCACGGCGGCCTTGGCCGTCGTCTTGGCCTTCGACGCGGGGACGGGCACGGCGGCGGCATCCGCGGCGGCGGGGGCGGCGGCGCCCGCCTCCTCGGCGCCGGCGTCCTTGCGCACGCCCACGCCCAGCTTCTCCTTGATCTTCCGCTCGATCTCGTTGGCGAGGTCGGGGTTGTCCTTCAGGAAGTTGCGGGCGTTCTCCTTGCCCTGGCCGAGCTGGTCGCCCTCGTACGTGTACCAGGCGCCGGCCTTGCGGATGAAGCCGTGCTCCACGCCCATGTCGATCAGGCCGCCCTCGCGGCTGATGCCCTGGCCGTAGAGGATGTCGAACTCGGCCTGCTTGAAGGGCGGCGCGACCTTGTTCTTCACGACCTTGCAGCGGGTGCGGTTGCCGACCGCCTCCGTGCCGTCCTTCAGGGTCTCGATGCGGCGGATGTCGATGCGCACCGAGGCGTAGAACTTCAGCGCGCGGCCACCGGTGGTGGTCTCGGGCGAGCCGAACATCACACCGATCTTCTCGCGGAGCTGGTTGATGAAGATCGCGGTGGTCTTCGACTGGTTGAGCGCACCGGTGATCTTGCGCAGCGCCTGGCTCATCAGACGCGCCTGGAGACCCACGTGCGAGTCGCCCATCTCACCCTCGATCTCCGCACGCGGCACGAGCGCGGCCACGGAGTCGATGACGATCAGGTCGAGCGCACCGGAGCGGACCAGCATGTCCACGATCTCCAGCGCCTGCTCGCCGGTGTCCGGCTGGGACAGGATGAGGTTGTCGGTGTCGACGCCCAGGGCCTTGGCGTACTCGGGGTCGAGGGCGTGCTCGGCGTCGACGAAGGCCACCGTCCCGCCGGCCTTCTGCGCATTGGCCACGGCGTGCAGGGTCAGGGTCGTCTTACCGGAGGACTCCGGCCCGTACACCTCCACGACACGGCCGCGGGGCAGTCCGCCGACGCCGAGGGCGATGTCCAGCGCGGTCGACCCGGTGGGGATGACGTCGATGGGGTCGTTCGGCTTGTCGCCGAGCCGCATCACGGCACCCTTGCCGAATTGCCGTTCAATCTGTGCGAGCGCGGCGTCGAGGGCCTTCTCGCGGTCGGTGCCTGCCATGGGTTCCACCCGGTTTGCTTGAGTCGATCGCTTCACGCCATTGACGCTAACGCCTGCCACTGACAATGCGCTTCCACGTCCGTTTCGGCTGTGGATAACTCATCAGAATGGATGTTCGATTTCCCTGTCAAGCGCACCCTTACTGACAACCCACGGTTGACACCATCTGACTGTCAACCTAGGGTTGCCTCCATGACGAACCCTTCCGTGGAACCCGTTCGCATGACCAATCCGGTCCGCCTCGACGACCTCATCGAGGCCGTCAAGAAGGCCCACACCGACGCCCTGGAGCAGCTCAGCAGCGCCGTCGTCGCCGCCGAGCACCTCGGCGACGTGGCCGACCACCTCATCGGGCACTTCGTCGACCAGGCTCGCCGTTCCGGCGCCTCCTGGACGGACATCGGCCGCAGCATGGGCGTCACCCGCCAGGCCGCCCAGAAGCGCTTCGTCCCCAAGGCCGACAAGGGCGACGGCGCCCAGGAGATGGACGCCGCCCAGGGCTTCGCGCGCTTCACCGACCGCGCCCGCAACGTCGTGGTCACCGCCCAGAACGAGGCCCGCGCGGCCGGCAACACCGAGATCCGCACCGAGCACCTCGTCCTCGGCCTGCTCGCCGAGCCCGACTCCTTCGCCGGCCTCGCGCTGCGCGCCCAGGGCATCGGCTTCGACGCCGTGCGGACCGCGGCGACCGCGGCGCTGCCCCCGGCGGCCGCGGAGCTCCCCGCGCTCGTGCCCTTCGACGCAGCCGCCAAGAAGGCCCTGGAGCTCACGTTCCGCGAGGCCCTGCGCCTCGGCCACGCCTACGTGGGCACCGAGCACATCCTGCTCGGCCTCCTCGAACTGGAGGACGGCGCGGGCGTCCTGAGCGGCCTCGGCGTGGACAAGGCCGCCGCCGAGGCCGCGGTCACCGAAGCCGTGGCAGCCGTACACGACGGGGTCGACCCGCGGTAGCGCCGTCCTGCGCCGCCCCTTCCGTCAGGGCGTACCGCTTCACGTACGCCCCCAGGAAGGCCTGGAGGGTGGCGACGGCCGGGATCGCGATGAGCGCCCCGACCGCGCCCAGCAGGGCGGTGCCGGCGATGACCGAGCCGAAGGCCACCGCCGGGTGGATGTCGACCGTCCTCGCGGTCAGCTTGGGCTGCAGGACGTAGTTCTCGAACTGCTGGTAGACGACCACGAACCCGAGGACGTACAGGGCGTACCAGGGATCGACCGTGAAGGCGATCAGCATCGGCAGCGCGCCCGCCAGGTAGGTGCCGATGGTGGGGATGAACTGGGAGACCAGCCCCACCCACACCGCGAGGGCGGGCGCGTACGGCACGTCGAGGACGGCGAAGACGACGTAGTGCGCGATCCCGGAGACCAGCGCCATCAGTCCGCGGGAGTAGAGGTACCCGCCGGTCTTGGAGACGGCGATCTCCCAGGCGCGCAGCACCTCCGACTGCTTCGCGGGCGGCAGTACGGAGCACAGCGCGCGCCGCAGCCGCGGCCCGTCGGCGGCGAAATAGAAGGAGAAGAGCCCGATCGTCAGCAGCCGGAACAGTCCGCCGAGGACGGTGGCGGACACGTCGAGCACGCCGGTCGCACTGTTCTGCACGTACTTCTGCAGCCAGTCGGAGTGCAGCAGGCTGTCCTGGATCTCCAGTCGGGACAGCTGGGTGTGGAAGGTCCCGTTGATCGAGTTGATCACCGAGTCGAGATAGCGGGGGAAGCCCTCGACCATGTCGACGATCTGCCCGGCGAGTATCGAGCCGAGCAGGACGACGAAACCGGCGGACGCGACGAACACCCCGAGGAAGACCAGGAAGGTGGCCAGCCCGCGCCGCATGCCGCGGGCCGCCATCCGGGCCACGGCGGGCTCGATCGCGAGGGCGAGGAAGAACGCGATCAGGATGTTGATCAGCAGCCCGGTCAGCTGGTGGAAGGCCCAGCTGCCGAGCTGGAAGCAGGCGATGAGGGCCAGGACGAGGACGACGGCGCGCGGCAGCCAGCGCGGCATGCGGGCGCCGGCCGACGCCGGCCCGCGCGGGACCTCGCCGGGCGGGGCCTCGCCGGGCGAGCTCTCGCCCGGCCGGGGTACCGCCGGGCGGTCCGGGGTGGACCCGTGCGGCCGCGCCGACGCAGCGGGCACGTCCGGCCCGTCCGGCCGGTCAGGGGCGTCGGGCCGGTCAGGGGCGTCGGGGCCGGGTGTTCCGGCGGGTCCGGGCGTCGGTGTCGTCGTCTCGTCAGTGGGGGCCACCGAGCCAGTCTGACCCACCCGCCGCGCCCCCGGCGAAGCCGCCTGCGGACGGAGCCGGCGCCGTCAGCGCAGCGAGGCCGGTACGTCCATCGCCGAACACACCGCGCGCCACACGTCCTTGGTCTCCCAGCCCGCGTCGAGCGCCTGGAGGACGGTGAGTCCGCCGAGCTCGGCCATGACGTGGTCGCGCGCGAAGGAGTCGGCGTAGGCGGCGCCGAAGTGTTCGGCCATCCGCTCCCAGAAAATCGTCAACCGCATGCGTTCAGTATCCCGCCCCGGGAGAGTGCACCGCCCCGGTTCGTCCTCCGTCCGCCCGTGGGGGCGCCCTACGGTTTCACGCATGCCTGGAGACGAAGCTTCCCCGCTGACCGCACTGGCCCGGGCCGAGCAGTTCATCTGGCTCACGGCCCGGGTCCTGGAGCAGCGGCGGTTCGCGTTCCACTTCCTCGGCGGCGACGCGGACCCGGTGGACACCGCCCTCGGCTCGTACCTCAACGCCGACGGCGGCTACGGCCATGCCCTTGATCCGGATCTGCGCGGTCCGCTCAGCCAGCCGCTGCACACCGCGCACGCCCTGCGGGTCCTGGACAGCCTGGGCCGCTGCGCCGGGCAGCGCATCGAGCGGCTGTGCCGCCACCTGACCCGGGTCTCCACCGGGGACGGCGCCCTGCCGGTGCTGCTCCCGGGCCCGGGCGGCTACCCGGCGGCGCCGTACCACCCGGTGCACGACGATCCGCCGAGCGAGCTGCTGGTCACGGGCCCGGTCGTCGGGGTATTGCACCGCAACCGGATCTGGCACGCCTGGCTTTTCCGGGCCACGGACTTCTGCTGGGACCGGGTCGAGAACATGCGGCACTCGCATCCGTACGAGGTGCAGAGCGCGGTGGCCTTCCTGGACGGCGCCCCCGACCGGGCGCGGGCGGTGGCGGCGGCGGACCGGTTGGGGCGGCTGGTGCGCGAGCAGCGGCTGGTCGTGCTCGACCCGCGGCGCCGCCACGAGTACCCGCTTCCCGCCGGCTACGCCCCGGGCGAGCGGTTGTTCCCCCACGACGTCGCCCGGCGGCCGGAGTCGCTGGCGCGCGGCTGGTTCACGGACGAGGAGCTGAGCCGCTCCCTGGACTTCCTGGCCGCCGAGCAGCAGGCGGACGGCGGCTGGCCGGTGCGGCGCCAGGCGTGGGCGCCGGGCAGTTCGCTGGAGCGGCGCCCGATCGCGACGCTGGAGGCCCTGCTGACCCTGCGGGCGTACGGCCGCCCCCTGGGCAGCGCCCTCCCGGCCGGGGCCGGGCCGGCTAGCCGCCCAGGGCCCGGACACCGGCCGTGACCACCACGGCTGCGCCGACCACGACGAGGAAGGGCGACGAGCACGGGCAGGCCCGCGGGCAGTACGGGCAGCAGGCCCAGTCCGAGGACGAGCGCGAGCGCGGCGACCGCCCGCTCGGTGGCGGTCTTCACCATCGGCGCGAGCAGCGCCAGGAAGACGGCCGGCCCGGCTGCGTCCAGCCCCCACGCGTCGGTGTCCCCGAGCGCCTCGGCACCGAGCACGCCGAGCAGCGTGGTGAGGTTCCACAGCAGGTAAAGGCTCAGTCCGGTGACGGTGAACCCGAGCCGCGCCGACCTGCGGTCCGGCTGCGCCAGCGCCACGGCGGTGGTCTCGTCGATCACCCAGTGCGCCGCGAGGGGGCGCAGCGGCCGGGGCAGGGCGAGCAACTGTGACAGCCGCAGCCCGTAGAACGCGTTGCGCGTACCGAGGAAGAAGGCCCCGGCGGCGGCGGTGAACGGATTGCCCCCGGCGGCCAGCGCCCCGACCAGCGCGAACTGCGAGGCCCCGGTGAACACGAGCAGGCTCAGCACGCAGGCCTGGAGCACACTGATCCCGGCTCCGGCGGCGGTCGCCCCGAACGCGAAGCCGGACAGCCCGACGGCCACCCCGACTCCGAGCGCATCGCGCACGACGGCGCCGCGCGGCTTCTCCCCGGGCCCCGCGGGGGCCTCCTGTACCACCATCCGATGTTCTCCCACGCCCCGAACGTACGCAGGGCGGGGCGGTGCGGTCTTGTACGTTCTTGCGCGCTCCCGGTGTCCCCGCAGGTCAAGCCCGGGCCCGACCGGCCCGTTCGCGGCGGTAGGCGCCCGGGGGGACGCCCACGATGCGGGTGAAGTGGCGGTTGAGGTGCGGCTGGTCCGAGAAGCCGACCGCGAGGGCCGCCTCCGCGGGTGCGGTACCCGCGTCGAGCAGGCGCCGGGCCCGGCGGACCCGTGCGTCGGTGAGCCAGGTGTGCGGCGGCATGCCGTAGCGCTCCCGGAAGGCCCGTAGCAGCGCGAAGGGGCTGGTGCCGAGCTCCGCGGCCAGTTGTTCCAGCGAGGGCGGCCCGGACATCCGCTCCTCCAGCACCGCCCGGGCCCGCACGGCGTCGGCGGCTGCGGCGCCGCGCACCGGGCGGGCGGGCAGCGGTCCGGCGTGCCGGGTCAGCATCCGCGCCACCGCCCGGCGCAGCAGGGTGTCGGCGGCCAGCGCGTTGCCCTCCTCGGCGGCCCGGTGCACCTGGGCGATCAGCCGGGAGGTCTCCGGGTCGGTGACCGAGTCGGTGGTGAAGCCGGGGGTTCCGCGCAGGTTGCCGACCTCCGCCGCCACCTCGGCGATCAGCTCCCGGGAGGGGTAGAGGGTGGCGTACGCCCAGCCTTCGGGGGCCCCGGCGCGGGCGGTGTGCGGGACCTCGGGGTTGATCAGGACGACGCTGCCCGGCCCGGCCCGCACGATGCCGCCGGGCAGGCCGACCTCCTCGATGCCGCCGGTGACGGCCGCGATCACGTACCCCTCGTGGGCGTGGCGCGGGAAGGAGTGGCGGATGTAGTGCGCGCGCAACAGGTCCAGGCCGGGCAGTTCCGGGTACCGCCAGTGCCGCGCCCACTCGCCGTTCTGCGCCATTCCCCCATTCTGCGCCCGCCCGGGAACCGGTGTTCGCGCAGGTCCGGCCGGTTGTCGGTGCCCGGGTGCAGGATGGGGGCATGGCCGGCTCCGCGCTCGATGCGTTCTCCCCCGCGACCCGCTCCTGGTTCACGGGGGCCTTCCGTACGCCCACCGCCGCCCAGGAGGGCGCCTGGCGGGCGATCGGGGCCGGGTCGGACGTGCTCGTCGTCGCGCCCACCGGCTCCGGCAAGACGCTGGCCGCCTTCCTCGCCGCCCTGGACCAGCTGGCGTCCGTCCCGCCGCCCGCCGAGCCCAAGAAGCGCTGCCGGGTGCTGTACGTGTCGCCGCTGAAAGCCCTCGCGGTCGACGTGGAGCGGAATCTGCGCAGTCCGTTGACGGGGATCCGCCAGGAGTCCGTCCGGCTCGGCCTGCAGGAGCCGGAGATCCGGGTGGGGATCCGCTCCGGCGACACCCCGCCCGCGGAGCGGCGGGCGCTGGCCACCCGGCCGCCGGACATCCTGATCACCACCCCCGAGTCGTTGTTCCTGATGCTGACCTCGGCGACGCGTGACGCGCTGTCCGGGATCGAGACGGTGATCCTGGACGAGGTCCACGCGGTCGCCGGGACCAAGCGCGGCGCGCACCTGGCGCTGTCCCTGGAGCGGCTGGACGAGCTGCTGCCGCGCCCAGCCCGCCGGATCGGGCTGTCGGCGACGGTGCGGCCGGTGGACGAGGTGGCCCGCTTCCTCGCGCCGCGCGGCAAGGTGGAGATCGTCCAGCCGCCCTCGGCCAAGGAGTTCGACCTGTCGGTCGTGGTCCCGGTCGAGGACATGGGCGAGTTGGGCGGCTCGCCGGCCACGGAGGGGAAGGAGGGCGGCGACAAGCCCTCGATCTGGCCGCATGTGGAGGAGCGGATCGCCGACCTGGTCCAGGCCCACCGCTCCACGATCGTGTTCGCCAACTCCCGCCGCCTGGCGGAGCGCCTGTGCAACCGGCTCAACGAGATCGCGTACGAGCGCGCCATGGGCGAGCGGCTGCCCGAGGGCCCGCCTCCCGCGCAGGTCATGGCCCAGTCGGGCGCTGCGCAGGGGGCCCCTGCGCTGCTGGCCCGCGCGCACCACGGCTCGGTCTCCAAGGAGCAGCGGGCGCTGGTGGAGGAGGACCTGAAGGCGGGCCGGCTGCCGGCCGTGGTCGCCACGTCCAGTCTGGAGCTGGGCATCGACATGGGCGCCGTCGACCTGGTGGTGCAAGTGGAGTCCCCGCCGTCCGTGGCGTCGGGGCTCCAGCGGGTGGGCCGGGCCGGCCACCAGGTGGGCGCGGTCTCGACCGGCGTGGTCTTCCCCAAGTACCGGGGGGACCTGGTGCAGGCGGCCGTGGTCACCGAGCGGATGCGCACGGGGTCGATCGAGTCCCTGCGCATCCCCGCCAACCCGCTGGACGTCCTGGCGCAGCAGCTGGTCGCGATGACGGCGATGGACACCTGGCAGCTGGACGAGCTGCTGGCGCTGGTGCGGCGGGCGGCGCCGTTCGCGGCGCTGCCGGAGTCGGCGTTCACGGCGGTCCTCGACATGCTGGCGGGCCGCTATCCCTCCGACGCGTTCGCGGAGCTCAGACCGCGGGTCGTGTGGGACCGGGTGGCGGGGACCATCACGGGCCGGCCGGGGGCGCAGCGCCTGGCGGTCACCTCCGGCGGCACGATCCCCGACCGCGGCCTCTTCGGCGTCTTCCTCGCGGGCGCCGACCCCAAGAAGGGAGGAGGCCGGGTCGGCGAGCTCGATGAGGAGATGGTCTACGAGTCCCGGGTGGGGGACGTCTTCACGCTCGGCACCACCTCCTGGCGGATCGAGGACATCACCCGGGACCGGGTCCTGGTCTCCCCCGCCCCCGGCGTCCCGGGCCGACTGCCGTTCTGGAAGGGCGACCAGCTGGGCCGCCCCCTCGAACTGGGCCGGGCGGTCGGCGCGTTCCTGCGCGAGCTCGGCGCCCTCACCGACGAGGACGCCCGGCTGCGCCTGCTGGCGGCCGGCCTGGACGCCTGGGCCGCGGAGAACGTCCTGGCGTACCTGGCGGAGCAGCGCGAGGCCTGCGGCCACGTGCCGGACGACCGGACCATCGTCGTGGAGCGGTTCCGCGACGAGCTCGGCGACTGGCGGGTCGTGGTGCACTCCCCGTTCGGCGCGCAGGTGCACGCCCCGTGGGCGCTGGCCCTCGGTGCCCGGCTGGCCGAGCGGTACGGGATGGACGCGCAGGTGATGCATGCCGACGACGGGATCGTGCTGCGCCTGCCGGATGCGGACCTGCTCTCGGTGGACCTCCTGGACCACGACCCGTCGGCACCCCACTCCTTCGAGTTCGACGACGAACAGGCCCCGCTGGGCGCGGCGGACGTCGCCTTCGACCACGGGGACGTCCAGCAGATCGTCACCGACCAGGTGGGCGGCTCCGCGCTGTTCGCCTCCCGGTTCCGCGAGTGCGCGGCCCGCGCACTGTTGCTGCCGCGCCGCAATCCGGGCAAGCGCACCCCGCTGTGGCAGCAGCGTCAGCGGGCTTCCCAACTGCTCCAGGTCGCTTCGGAGTTCGGTTCGTTCCCGATCGTGCTGGAGGCGGTACGGGAGTGCCTGCAGGACGTCTTCGACGTGCCGGGCCTGACGGAGCTGATGGGCGACATCGAGGCCCGCCGGGTGCGCCTGGTCGAGGTCACCACCCCTGAACCGTCCCCCTTCGCCCGTTCGTTGCTCTTCGGGTACGTGGCCCAGTTCCTGTACGAGGGGGATTCGCCCCTCGCCGAGCGCCGCGCGGCCGCCCTGTCGCTGGACTCCCGGCTGCTGGCCGAGCTGCTGGGCCAGGCGGAGCTGCGGGAACTGCTCGACGCGGAGGTACTGGAGGAGCTGGAGCGGGAGCTCCAGTGGCTGACCGAGGACCGGCGGGCCAAGGACCGCGAGTCGGTCGCCGACCTGCTGCGCCTGCTCGGCCCGCTGACCTCGGCCGAGCTGGCCGAGCGCGGCGCCGACCCGGCCTGGGCGCAGGACCTGGCCGACGCCCGCCGGGCCATCCCGGTCCGGATCGCGGGCGCGGAGCACTGGGCGGCGATCGAGGACGCCGGCCGGCTGCGGGACGCGCTCGGCACTGCACTCCCGGTGGGGGTGCCGGAGGCGTTCACCGAGCCGGTCAAGGACCCGCTGGGCGACCTCCTGGCCCGGTACGCCCGTACGCACGGCCCGTTCACCACCGCTTCCGTCGCCGCCCGCTTCGGTCTGGGCGCGGCGGTGACGGAGGGCGCGCTGCACCGGCTCGCGGCCGCGGGGCGGGTGGTCCAGGGCGAGTTCCACCCGTCGGGCATCGGCCAGGAGTGGTGCGATGCGGCGGTGCTGCGCAGACTGCGCCGCCGCTCCCTGGCCGCCCTGCGCCAGGAGCTGGAGCCGGTTCCGCCGACCTCCCTCGCGACCTTCCTGCCGCACTGGCAGCACCTGGGCGGCGCCCTGCGCGGGATCGACGGCCTGGCCCGGGCCGTGGAACAGCTCCAGGGCGCCCCGGTCCCCGCCTCGGCACTGGAGCGGCTGATCCTGCCCTCCCGGGTGGCGGGCTACTCCCCGACCCTGCTCGACGAGCTCACCACCACCGGCGAGGTGGTGTGGGCGGGAGCGGGAGCCCTGCCGGGCAAGGACGGCTGGGTCTCGCTCTACCTGGCGGACGCGGCCCCTCTGCTGCTGCCGCCGCCGCATCCGCTGGAGCTCACCCCGCTGCACCAGTCGATCCTCGACACCCTCTCCGGCGGGTACGGCCTGTTCTTCCGTCAACTCGCGGAATCGGTGCGGGCCAAGTGGTCCGAGGCCACCGATCCGGAACTGTCCGATGCGCTGTGGGACCTGGCCTGGTCGGGCCGCCTCACGAACGACACCCTGGCCCCGCTGCGCTCCCTGCTCGGCTCGGGCCGCACGGCGGGCGCCACCGCACACCGGGCCCGGCGTACCGTCCCGCGCGGGCGGTACGGCACGCTCAGCGCCCAGGTCTCGCGGCCCGGCCCTCCCACCGTCTCGGGCCGCTGGTCGCTGCTGCCCGCCCAGGCTCCGGATCCCACCCACCGCGCGCACGCCCTGGCCCGTACGCTGCTGGACCGGCACGGGGTGGTGACCCGGGGGGCGGTGGCCGCCGAGGGTGTCGAGGGCGGGTTCAGCGCCGTCTACCGGGTGCTGTCGGCCTTCGAGGACAGCGGCCAGGCCCGCCGCGGGTACGTGGTGGAGGGCCTGGGCGCGGCCCAGTTCGCCATGGACGGGGCGGTGGACCGGCTGCGGGCGGCCGAGCGGACGCCGCCCCCGCTGGCGGCGGTGGTGCTGGCCGCCGCCGATCCGGCGAACGCGTACGGCGCCGCCCTGCCCTGGCCGGAGCCCCCGGCCGGGGCCACCCACAAACCGGGCCGCAAAGCGGGCTCCCTGGTGGTCCTGGTCGACGGGGAGCTCACCCTCTACCTGGAGCGCGGCGGCAAGACCCTGCTGGCCTGGCCCGGAGCGGGGGATCCGCGTCTGACGGCCGCCACCGAGGCCCTGGCCGCCGGCTGCCGCACCGGCGCGCTCCCGCCCCTGACGGTGGAGCGGATCAACGCCGCGGCCGCCCTCACCTCGCCCTTGGGCGCCGCCCTGGAGGCGGCGGGATTCCATGCGACGCCGCGGGGGCTTCGCCTGCGCCCCTGAAGTGCTCCCCTGAAGCCGCAGAGCCGTCCCGACCGTTGCGCTTATGTACCGCTTATGTACGGAGCACGTCACGAGACCCGTCCTGGCTGGCCGTGTCGATCATTTGTGCACTATCAAGATCCACGCGGGCATCGCACAACGGCGGTGCCACGTCACGTACACAATCGTCACGTACACAGTCATGGGGGACGAGAAAAGTGAGCACCTTCGGCATGCGACGCGCTGCAACGGGCGCCATCGGTCTGGCAGTTGCCGGCACGCTGACGCTGACCGGCTGCAAGAACGGCAACGAGGAGGTCGCCCCGGCGCAGTCCAGCGCCCCGGCCGCACAGCCCTCCCAGCCCGGCGCCGAGCAGCCCAGCACCGCGGCCAGCCCGAGCACGGGCGGCGGCAGCAGCGCGGCTCCCGGTGGCGCGGCCGGCCAGGCGAAGTCCGGCCAGGCCTTCAAGCTCGGCGAGACCGCCACGGTCCCGTTCAGCTACGGCAGCAACAAGGGCGGCACCGTCGCCCTCACCGTCACCTCGGTCGACCAGGGCCAGCCCGCCGACCTGGACCCGCTCAAGCTCGGTGACAAGGTCAAGGGGATGATCCCCTACTACATCCACTACACGGTGAAGAACGTCGGCACCACCGACCTGTCGTACTCCTCCGTGGGCCACATCAAGGGCCTGCTGCCGGACGGCAGCGAGGCGCAGGGCGTGGCGGTCATCGGCAAGTTCGAGAAGTGCAAGGACGACTCGCTGCCGAAGGGCTTCACCAACGGCCAGTCGCAGACCAACTGCGTGATCGCGCTGGCCCCCTCGGCCCAGACGAAGGTGGCCGGCGCCGAGTACTGGGGCGACCCGTACAACAGCCTGAGCGACGGCAAGCCCCTCACCTGGAAGTAGCAGGCGGCCCCACCGGCCCCGCACCCCCGCGATCACCGAGCCCCTGTGGCGGCACCCCGCCGCAGGGGCTCGCGCACTGTCCGCCCGGCCGCCGGCGGCCGGTCCGGTCCACAATGGGGACATGCCCGAAGGAGACAGCGTCTGGCGCGCGGCGGCCCGGCTGCACGCGGCCCTGGCCGGCCGGGAGGTCACCCTCAGCGACCTCCGCACCCCCCGCCTGGCGACCGTCGACCTCACCGGCCGCACCACCCTCGACGTCATCCCCCGGGGCAAGCACCTGCTCACCCGGATCAGCGGCGACGGCGGCCTCACGCTCCACAGCCACCTGCGCATGGACGGCGCCTGGAACGTCTTCGCCGCGGACGAGAAGTGGCACGGCGGCCCCGCCTACGAGATCCGAGCCATCCTCGGCACCGAGTCCCACACCGCCGTCGGATACCGCCTGCCCGTCCTCGAACTGCTGCGCACCGCCGACGAGGACCGCGTCGTCGGCCACCTCGGCCCCGACCTGCTCGGCCCGGACTGGGACGCCGCCAAGGCGGCGGCCAACCTCCTCGCCGCCCCCGAGCGCGCCCTGGGCGAAGCCCTCCTGGACCAGCGCAACCTGGCCGGCATCGGCAACGTGTACAAGGCAGAGCTGTGCTTCCTCGCCGGGGTCACCCCGTGGACGCCGGTCGGCCAGCTCCCCGACCCGGACACCACGACCGTCCGCCTGGCCGGCGCCGCCCACCGCCTGCTGTCCGCGAACACCGGCCGGGGCGAGACCCGCAACACCACCGGCATCCGGCGCCACGGGCAGGCGCTGTTCGTCTACGGCCGCGCCCACCGCCCCTGCCTGCGCTGCGGCACCCCCGTCCGCCAGGCCCCCCAGGACGACCGCCCCACCTACTGGTGTCCCCGCTGCCAATCCGGCCCCACGCCCTAGTTGACGCTCCGTCAGATCAGGTCGTACGGTCCCGGCATGCCCACACCCAGAGCCCCGTACGACCTGACCGGCCGGACCGCCCTGATCACCGGCGCCGCGAGCGGCATAGGCCGGGCCACCGCCGCCCTCCTCGCCGAGGCCGGAGCCGCGGTGCACTGCGCGGACCTCGACGGACCCGGCCTCGCAGAGACGGTCGGGCTCAT
This sequence comes from Streptomyces sp. NPDC044571, assembly GCF_040647115.1. Classification (NCBI taxonomy): domain Bacteria; kingdom Bacillati; phylum Actinomycetota; class Actinomycetes; order Kitasatosporales; family Streptomycetaceae; genus Streptomyces; species Streptomyces sp. NPDC044571. Next base: position 18,568 of record NZ_JBEZBN010000033.1, on the reverse strand, counting down.
CGCCAAGGCCGGCGGGCGAGCCACCGCCCACCGCCTCGACGTGACCGACCGCACCCAGATCCGGGCCGCGGTCCAGGCCGCGGGCCCGCTCGACATCACCGCCGCCATCGCCGGCGTCATGCACACCAGCAGCGTGTTGGAGACGGCCGACGAGGACCTCGACCGGATCCTGGACATCAACTTCAAGGGGGTCCTGCGCACCTGCCAGGAGGCCGCCCGCTCCATGATCGCGGCCGAGCGTCCCGGCTCCCTCATCACCATGGCCTCAGGCGCCGTGGACGCCTCTCAGCCCGGCCTTGCTCTGCTACAGCGCCGCCAAGGCCGCCGTCGTCCAGCTCACCAAGACCCTCGCCACCGAGGCCGGCCCCCACGGCATCCGCGTCAACGCCGTCGCGCCCGGCTGGATCCGCACGCCCATGACCGCCCGCCACGGGCCCGAGGCCCAGGAGCAGACCGAGGCGATGATGATCCGGATGTCCCCGCTGCGCCGGGTCGGCGAGCCCGAGGACATCGCGCAGGCCGTGCTCTACCTGGCCTCGGACGCATCGTCCTTCATGACGGGCCAGATTCTGCGCCCGAACGGCGGAGTGGCGATGCCCTGGTAGCAGCAGCCGTGGAGGCCGACCTGCGCCGGCTCCTGCGCACCGGCTGGGGCGTGCAGTGCACCGGGAGCAGCCCCAGCCCCCAGCCGCCCACCGCCACCGTGCCCTCCACGGGGCCCGCCTCGGCCGGCGCCAGCGCGAGCCGCAGCACGGCCCACCACCACAGGGCGCCGATCATCAGCACGAGGGCCAGGACCGGATGGATGCGCAGTAACCGCCGCACGGATGCCTCCCGGGACCAGGGCCTGTCCTCCGGATCAGGCCCCGCCGCGATCCGGACTCGCCCCATCCTCCCGTACCCCCCGCGCCCGCGCACCCAGAACGGCGGGAGCCCCGGCCGGGGCTTCACGCACCGGCCGGGGCTCCGACCACGCTCATCTCATGCACAGCTCGCGCACAGAACCTCACGCGGCTACGACATTCACCGCTTCCGCAGGCGCCTTGATGGTCACCCGCTCCGGGCCGCCCGTGACCGAAGCCACGGAGACCGAATTGAGCATGGGCCGCACCGGCACCGTCACCGGTTCGCTTGCCGCGGACGACTGTGCCAGCTCGGCCAGCGACAGCTCGTCGCTGACTTCGCGCATCAGCTCGGACATCCGTACATCCAACGCGTCGCAGATCGCGGAGAGCAGCTCGGAGGATGCCTCCTTCTGCCCCCGCTCCACCTCGGAAAGATAGCCGAGAGAAACTCGGGCGGACGAGGAGACTTCGCGCAGAGTACGGCCCTGGCGCTGGCGCTGCCGACGCAGCACGTCACCCAGCAGGCGACGGAGCAGAATCATCGGTGGCTCCCTCCTCTGACCGTGTAGCCGCATCCTTCACGCCCCACCGTACCGCCTCGCGCCGCGGCCGTGCGGGGAGCGATGTCGTGTTCACTCAGGGCTGCAAACATCAAATCCCCCCGTTCTGTTCCGTATCCTGCCTCCGCACATTCTCGCGGAGTTCGCTTGAGAGCAGTTCGAGCACTGTGCGTGCACTCTCCCTACGGATTTCCTCCCGGGAGCCGTTCAACCTCAGCGGGACGCTTTTCCTGCCCCTCGGACCCGCCACGGCGACGAAAACGGTGCCCACCGGCTGCCCGTCCTGGGGCTCCGGCCCGGCCACACCGGTCGTCGCGATCCCCCACGACGCACCCAGCACCCGCCGCACCCCGGCCGCCATCTGCTCCGCGACCTGGGCGTTCACCGCGCCCTCGGCCGCCAGGAGCCCGGCGTCCACCCCCAGGACCCGGTGCTTGAGCTCGGTCGCGTACGCGGTGACCGAACCGCGAAATGACCGAGAAGCACCGGCGACGGCGGTGAGCTCCGCGGCCACCATCCCGCCGGTCAGCGATTCGGCGACGGCGAGGGTCTGGTCACTCTCCGCAAGCAGGCGGAGCGTCTCGGCAGCGAGCGCGGCGGCGCTGCCGGCTCCCGCGGCGGTTCCCCGGGCGCCCGAGAGCGCCCCACCGGCCACCGGAGATTCCCCCGCCGCGTATGTCACCTCGCGGCCCGCTCCGCGGCGAGGCCGCTGCGCCGCAGCACGACGGCCTGGCGGATGTAATCCAAACCGGTGACCACGGTCAGCGCGACCGCGACCGCCATCATCCAGAAGCGCAGGGTCGCGAGCGGCCCGGTCAGCGCGAGCACGTACATGCCGACCGCCGTGCCCTGCGCCAGGGTCTTGAGCTTTCCTCCCCGGCTGGCCGGGATCACTCCGTACCGGATGACCCAGAAACGCAGCAGGGTGATGCCGAGTTCCCGCCCGAGGATCACGCCGGTCACCCACCAGGGCAGATCGCCGAGCCAGGAGAGACAGATCAACGCCGACCCCATGATCGCCTTGTCGGCGATGGGGTCGGCGATCTTCCCGAAGTCCGTGACCAGGTTGTACGTCCGGGCCAGGTGCCCGTCGAAGATGTCCGTGATCATGGCCACGGCGAACGCGGCCCAGGCCAGCGCCCGCCAGACCGGGTCGTACCCGCCGTCGGCGAGGAGCAGGAGGACGAATCCCGGCACCAGGACCAGCCGGATCATCGTCAGGATGTTGGCGATGTTCCACAGGCTGGCCTGGTCGACCGCCGCAGCCCCGAGCTTCGCGCCGGGCACGGGCCGGCGGCCGGTCCCACCCGCCGCAGATGCCGGGACTCCGGTCATCCGGCCGCCTCCTCAAAGTCCAGGGGCTCGGCCACCAGGTCCACGCCCAGCGTGCCGACCACCTTGGCCGTCACCATACGGCCGGGCACCAGGCCCGTGCTGTCCGTGAAGACGACCTGGCCGTCGGTCTCGGGCGCCTGGTGCGCGGCGCGCCCGTAGGCACCGCTCTCGTCCTCGTCGTCCCCGCCCACCGGCTCGACGGTCTCGACGAGTACCTCCAGGGTCTCGCCGATCCGCTCCTCCGCACGCTGGGAGGTGAGCTCCTCGGCGAGCCGCTGCATGTGGGCGAGCCGCTCGGCGATGGTGTCCTCGTCGAGCTTGTGCTCGTACGTGACCGCCTCGGTGCCCTCCTCGTCGGAGTAGCCGAAGACGCCGATCGCGTCGAGCCGCGCGTGGGTGAGGAAACGCTCCAGCTCGGCGAAGTCCGCCTCCGTCTCGCCGGGGAAGCCGACGATGAAGTTGGAGCGGACACCGGCCTGCGGGGCCTTGCTGCGGATGGTGTCGAGGAGCTCCAGGAACCGGTCGGTGTCACCGAAGCGGCGCATGGCGCGCAGCACGTCGGGGGCCGAGTGCTGGAAGGACAGGTCGAAGTACGGCACGACCTTGGGCGTCGAGGTCAGCACGTCGATCAGGCCGGGCCGCATCTCGGCGGGCTGGAGGTAACTGACGCGGACGCGCTCGATGCCGTCCACCTCGGCCAGCTCGGGCAGCAGGGTCTCCAGCAGGCGGATGTCGCCGAGGTCCTTGCCGTACGAGGTGTTGTTCTCGGAGACGAGCATGATCTCCTTGACGCCCTGCTCGGCGAGCCAGCGCGTCTCCCCCAGCACATCGCCGGGGCGGCGGGAGATGAAGGACCCACGGAAGGACGGGATGGCGCAGAAGGAGCAGCGCCGGTCGCAGCCCGAGGCGAGCTTGACCGAGGCGACCGGGCTGGTGTCCAGGCGGCGGCGCAGGGGCGCGCGCGGACCGGAGGCGGGCGCGACACCGTCGGGCAGGTCGGCAGGGGCCGCGGCCGGCTCCTCGGCGGGCGCCTGCGCGTGGCCGGGCAGGGACACCTCGGCGGACTGGCGCGCGGCCGGGCTGATCGGCAGGAGCTTGCGGCGGTCGCGCGGGGTGTGGGCCTCCACGCTGCCGCCGTTGAGGATGGTCTGGAGGCGGTTGGAGATGTCGGCGTAGTCGTCGAAGCCGAGCACGCCGTCGGCCTCGGGGAGCGCTTCGGCGAGTTCCTTGCCGTAGCGCTCGGCCATACAGCCGACGGCGACGACGGCCTGGGTCTTGCCGTGATCCTTGAGATCGTTGGCTTCCAGGAGGGCGTCTACGGAGTCCTTCTTGGCGGCTTCGACGAAGCCGCAGGTGTTGACGACGGCCACGTCCGCATCGGCGGCGTCCTCGACGAGCTCCCAGCCATCCGCCGCCAAGCGGCCTGCGAGCTCCTCCGAGTCCACCTCGTTACGGGCGCAGCCAAGAGTGACAAGGGCGACGGTACGGCGTTCGGGCATGGGCTCAAGACTACTTTGTCCGAACGCCGACCCCCGCCCCAAGTCCCGGTAAACCAAGATCCCCGGGCTGCGGTGCAGCACCCCGGGGATCCGGAATTGCGTATTCAGTGCAGTTCAGCGCCGTTCGGCCCGCTCGGGCCGATCGGTTCAGCCTGCTTGGGCCGGCCCCTGGCGGGGGTCGTCCTTCGTGTAGGTGAGGCGTTCCACCTGGCCCGGCTGGAAGTCGTCCTTGATCTCCTTGCCGTTCACGAAGAGCTTCACGACCCCGGCGTCGCCGAGGACGAGATCGATGGACTCCTTGTCCGTGAAGGTCTTGGACTCGCCCACGGCCAGCGTCCCGTCGAAGAGCAGGCGGCCGCTGTGGTCCTTCGCGGAGACCCAGCTGTCGCCGTCGTTGGCCGTCAGGACCACCGTGACGAGGTCCTTGGGCGCGGCGGCGATGGCGCTGTCCGAGGGCTCCGGCTTGGCGGGCTTCGGGGCCTGCGGGGGCTGGGCGGACTGCTTCGGCGCGGCCTGCGGGGAGGCGGAACCTTCCGCCACGGGCCGCTTGCCGTGGTCGCCACCGCCGCCGAAGGCGGTGAAGCCGACGAAGCCGATCACGGCGACGATGGCGGCGACCATGGCCGCGGTCCAGTTGGGCCGCTGCCGTTCGGGACGGATCCGCTCGGCGTCGAACATCGGCGCGGCAGGCGTGGGAGCCGGCCGGCCGCCGTGGGCCGCGTCGTACGCCTCGACCAGGGGTACCGGGTCGAGGTGGACGGCGCGGGCGAGCGTACGGATGTGACCGCGGGCGTAGACGTCGCCGCCGCACCGCGTGAAATCGTCAGCTTCGATCGCGTGCACGATCGGGATGCGCACGCGCGTGGTGGAACTGACCTCGTCGACAGTGAGCCCGGCGGCGATCCGGGCCGTCTTCAGGACCGTCCCGATGGACGGCCCTTCGGCAGGACGTTCGACGGGCTGCTCCTCGGACCTGATGTCGGTCGAAGGCTGCTCATCTTCGGGGGAGTTGGATTTGCCGATGGACACGAGGGCGCCTTTCGAGCGTGTAGCCACCTGCTGGATGTCCAGTCTAGGGGGGTGACGAAAGGGTGGAGCAACCGGAGGGTGGACTTCCGTACGCCATCCGCATGGCGACGGCCGTCCGGGGCCTTGCAGCGGCCCGCCGCCGCGCGCCGAGCCGCCACCCCCTCAACTGGACGCAGACCCAAGGGAAACGGTTGCCCGTCGTTCCCTTACGGGTGAGCCTCCCCCCGGATGACGGCGAGGACCCCGTCCAGCTCGTCGGCCTTCACCAGCACATCGCGCGCCTTGGACCCCTCGCTCGGGCCGACGACGCCCCGCGACTCCATCAGGTCCATGAGCCGGCCTGCCTTGGCGAAGCCCACGCGGAGCTTGCGCTGGAGCATCGAAGTCGACCCGAACTGGGTGGAGACCACCAGCTCCGCCGCCTGGCACAGCAGGTCCAGGTCGTCGCCGATCTCCTCGTCGATCTCCTTCTTCTGCTTCTGCCCGACCGTGACGTCGTCCCGGAAGACGGGCGCCATCTGGTCCTTGCAGTGCTGCACGATCCCGCTGATCTCGTCCTCGGTGACGAAGGCGCCCTGGAGGCGGACCGGCTTGTTCGCCCCCATCGGCAGGAACAGCCCGTCGCCCTTGCCGATGAGCTTCTCCGCTCCCGGCTGGTCGAGGATGACCCGGCTGTCGGCGAGCGAGGAGGTGGCGAACGCGAGCCGCGAGGGAACGTTCGCCTTGATCAGGCCGGTGACCACGTCCACCGAGGGCCGCTGGGTGGCCAGCACCAGGTGGATCCCGGCCGCGCGGGCCAGCTGCGTGATCCGGACGATCGAGTCCTCCACGTCGCGCGGGGCCACCATCATCAGGTCGGCGAGCTCGTCGACGATCACCAGCAGGTACGGGTAGGGGCTGAGCTCGCGCTCGCTGCCCGGCGGCAGCTTGACCTTGCCGTCCCGGATGGCCTGGTTGAAGTCGTCGATGTGCCGGAAGCCGAAGGCGGCCAGGTCGTCATAGCGCAGGTCCATCTCGCGCACGACCCACTGGAGCGCCTCGGCGGCCCGCTTGGGGTTGGTGATGATCGGCGTGATCAGGTGCGGGATGCCCTCGTACGCGGTCAGCTCGACGCGCTTGGGGTCCACCAGCACCATCCGGACGTCCTCCGGGGTGGCCCGGACCATGATCGAGGTGATCAGGCAGTTGATGCAGGAGGACTTTCCGGAGCCGGTGGCACCGGCGACCAGCACGTGCGGCATCTTGGCGAGGTTGGCCATGACGTAGCCGCCCTCGACGTCCTTGCCGAGCGCGACGAGCATCGGGTGGTCGTCCTCGGCGGCGTCCGCGAGGCGCAGGACGTCGCCCAGGTTGACCATCTCGCGGTCGGTGTTCGGGATCTCGATGCCGACGGCCGACTTGCCCGGGATCGGGCTGATGATCCGGACGTCCGGCGAGGCGACGGCGTAGGCGATGTTCTTCGCCAGCGCCGTGATCCGCTCGACCTTCACCGCGGGGCCGAGCTCCACCTCGTAGCGGGTGACCGTCGGCCCCCGGGTGAAGCCGGTGACCCTCGCGTCGACCTTGAACTCGGTGAAGACGTTCGTCAGCGAGGCGACCACCGCGTCGTTGGCGGCGCTGCGGGTCTTGCCCGGTCCGCCGCGCTCCAGCAGGTCGAGCGAGGGCAGGGCGTACGTGATGTCCCCGCGCAGCTGGAGCTGCTCGGCGCGCGGCGGCAGGGGCTGGTTCTCGGGCGGGGCCTTGGTGAGGTCCGGCACCGACAGCGTCCCGGAGGCCGCTGCGGTGCTGTCGTGCGGAGCCTCGGCCGGCCCGGGTACGGCCGTACGGGGCTGCGCGGCGGCCTCCTCCGGCTGCTCCTCCCGGGCGGCGGGCACGGGAGCGGTGGCCTGACCGCCCTTCCGGTCGGAGGTGATGCCCTGGGTCAGGTCGGCCACCAGCGGGGAGGGCGGCATCCCCCCGAGCACCACCCCGTCCAGCGCGGCGGCGGCGGCCGCGGCCACGTCGACGGCGTCCATCTCGCGGCCCGGTGCGGGCCGGCCCGATGCACGGCGCGGGCGGCGGCGCCGGGCGAGGGCCTCCTCCTCGGCGGCGTCGACGGGGCCCCCCTCGGCGACGGCTCCCGTGCGCGCCCGCCACTGCTCGGGGTCGTGCCGGCCCGGCCGGCCGGCGGCGCCCGCCTCCCCGAGGTCGTCGTACGCGTTCGGGGCGATGATCCCGAGCCGGATGCCGAGCCGCCGCAGCCGCTGGGGGATCGCGTTGACCGGGGTCGCGGTGACCACCAGCAGGCCGAAGATCGTCAGCAGCACCAGCATGGGCACCGCGAGCGGCGCCCCCATGGTGAAGATCAGCGGCTTCGAGGCGCCCCAGCCGATCAGCCCGCCCGCGTTCTGCATGGCGGTGGTGCCCTCGCCGCGGCCGGGCGCCCCGCAGGCGATGTGGACCAGGCCGAGGACGCCGATGACGAGGGCGGACAGGCCGATGCCGATCCGGCCGTTCGCGTCGACCTGTTCCGGGTGGCGGATGAACCGCACCGCCATGACCCCGAGCAGGATCGGCACGAGCAGGTCCAGCCGCCCGAAGGCCCCGGTGATCAGCATGGTCACCAGATCCCCGACAGGACCGCTCAGGTTCGACCAGGTCCCGGCGGCGACGATCAGTGCCAGCGCGAGCAGCAGCAGCGCGACACCGTCCTTGCGGTGGGCGGGGTCGAGGTTCCTGGCACCCTGGCCGATCCCCCGGAAGACGGCGCCGACGGCGTGCGCGCAGCCCAGCCACAGGGCGCGCACCAGCCGCAGCACTCCCCCGGTCGGGGACGGCGCGGGCTTGGCCGCCGCCTTCTTGGCGGGGGCACGCCGGGCCGCGGCGGCCTTCTTCGGGGCAGGACCCCGCGCCGGGGCCGCCTTCTTTTTCGCCGGGGCCGTCGTCCGGCCGGTGCGGCCCTTCGCGGTGCCCGCGCTGCTCTGGGAACCCTTGCCGGACGTACGTGAGGCCATGCGCCCGAGGTTACCGGTGCGCACGCCGGTGGACACGCGTGCCCACCCCTTCACCCGTTCGTGTCGCCCGTCGTGCGCGTCCTTTGACGCACCGCCAGACCTGACGGAGCGCCAGGCCGGCGCGTACCGCTCAGCTCTGCGCGGGCAGCGAGGGCGCTCCCCCGCCGGTACCGGGCTCCAGCGCGTCGAGCGCCCGCCGCAGCCCGGTGAGCTTGCGCTCCAGGTGGGCCGCGGTCGCCACGACCCCCGGGTCGGCCGACTCCTCACCGAGCTGCTTGGTCAGCGCCTCGGCCTGCTCCTCGACCGCCGCGAGCCGCGCGGAGAGCTCCGCCAGCAGTCCGGCCGTCTCCTTGCTGCCCTCGCCGTCGGTGCCGCCCTCCAGCTGGAGCCGCAGCAGTGCCGCCTGCTCGCGCAACTGGCAGTTCTTCGTGTAGAGCTCCACGAACACCGACACCTTCGCCCGCAGCACCCACGGGTCGAAGGGCTTGGAGATGTAGTCCACCGCGCCCGCCGCGTAACCGCGGAAGGTGTGGTGCGGACCGTGGTTGATCGCGGTGAGGAAGATGATCGGGATGTCCCGGGTCCGCTCCCGCCGCTTGATGTGCGCGGCCGTTTCGAATCCGTCCATTCCCGGCATCTGCACATCCAGCAGGATGACCGCGAAATCGTCCGTCAGCAGCGCCTTGAGTGCTTCCTCCCCCGACGACGCCCGGACCAGTGTCTGATCGAGCGCGGAGAGGATGGCCTCCAGCGCCAGCAGATTCTCCGGCCGGTCGTCGACCAGGAGGATCTTGGCCTTCTGCACCATGCCCTGTCCTCCTCGCCCCGGCATGGGGCCTCCCCGGCTCCTGGCACCGGCCTGTACGCCGGGCCCCGCCCCAGAGGACGACTTCCTTGCGCCGTCCGTCCTTGTGCCGGTCATCGTAGCCCCAGTCCCGAGATCGCCACACCCTGTCACCAGGATGTCACTGTGCACGAAGCAGAAACGGTGTGGGGGAGCAGAAGGTTCCCCGTATACCGGCTCCCCACACCGCTCCCGCCACAGTCAGTCAGCAATTGGTATCGGTCCGCTCCGCACGTGATCACTTCCCGCGCATCCACTGCTCCATCACCGACAGCAGGTAGTCCGGGTCGACCGGCTTGGTGACGTAGTCGGACGCCCCGGAGTCGATGGCCTTCTCCCGGTCGCCCTTCATCGCCTTCGCCGTCAGCGCGATGATCGGCAGCCCCGCGAACTGCGGCATCCGCCGGATCGCCGAGGTCGTCGCGTACCCGTCCATCTCCGGCATCATGATGTCCATCAGCACCACCGTCACATCGTCGTGCTGCTCCAGGACCTCGATGCCCTCGCGCCCGTTCTCCGCGTACAGCACCGCCAGCCCGTGCTGTTCCAGCACGCTGGTCAGCGCGAACACGTTGCGGACGTCGTCGTCCACGATGAGGACCTTCTCCCCGTGGAAGTCGTACGACCGGGGCGGCACCGGCAGTTCCTCCTCCACGGCGCCCCAGCCGTCCTCGGCTCCCTGGACGTTCGGCTGCCCCGGCACCGCCGTACGCGGCTCCAGGTCGCTCAGCGCCTTGCGCCGCCGCCGGAACAGCGCCGCGCCACCCTGTCCCTGCCCCCGCCCGGCCGCCTCCGCCGTCGGCAGCGCCGGCTGCGCCTGCGCGGGCGCCGAGGGGGCGGGCGCCCCCTGGGGCACCGGCAGCGCGGGCCGCGCCCCGTCGAGCGGCCTGCGGTAGACCTCGGCGGCCCTGCCGCCGCCGGGCGTGGGCGGCGCGTACCCCTGCGGCGGCAGCTCGGTCGGGTGCAGCGGCAGGTACAGCGTGAAGGTGGAGCCGCGGCCGGGCTCGCTCGCCGCGTGGATCTCCCCGCCGAGCAGCCGGGCGATCTCCCGGCTGATGGACAGCCCGAGACCCGTACCGCCGTACTTGCGGCTGGTGGTGCCGTCCGCCTGCTTGAACGCCTCGAAGATCACCAGCATCTTGCTCGCCGCGATCCCGATCCCGGTGTCCGTCACCGAGAAGGCGATCAGATCCCCGTCGGCCTCCGTCAGCGAGCCCGCCTCCAGCAACTGCTCGCGGATCGCCGTCGGCACGTCCGCACCGGCCGGCCGGATGACCAGCTCCACCGCCCCGGTGTCGGTGAACTTCACCGCGTTGGACAGCAGGTTGCGCAGCACCTGCAACAGCCGCTGCTCGTCGGTGTGCAGGGTGGCGGGCAGCTCCGGGGAGACCCGTACCGAGAAGTCCAGGCCCTTCTCCGCGGTCAACGGCCGGAAGGTGGCCTCCACGTAGTCCACGAGCTGGACCAGCGCGATCCGCGTGGGCGAGACGTCCATCTTCCCCGCCTCGACCTTCGACAGGTCGAGGATGTCGTTGATCAGCTGGAGCAGGTCCGAACCCGCGCCGTGGATGGTCTCCGCGAACTCCACCTGCTTCGGCGACAGGTTCCCGTCCGCGTTGTCCGCGAGCAGCTTCGCCAGGATCAGCAGGGAGTTGAGCGGGGTCCGCAGCTCGTGCGACATGTTCGCCAGGAACTCGGACTTGTACCGCATGGAGACCGCGAGCTGCTCGGCCCGCTCCTCCAGGACCTGCCGCGCCTCCTCGATCTCGGTGTTCTTGACCTCGATGTCCCGGTTCTGCTGGGCCAGCAGCTCCGCCTTCTCCTCCAGCTCCGCATTGGCGGCCTGGAGCGCCTTCTGACGGTTCTCCAGCTCGTCGGAGCGCTCGCGCAGCTGCTCGGTCATCTCCTGCGACTGCTTGAGCAGCATCTCCGTCTTGGAGTTGACGCTGATGGTGTTGACGCTCGTACCGATCATCTCGGCGATCTGGCTGAGGAAGTCCTTCTGGATCTGCGTGAACGGCGTGAAGGAGGCCAGCTCGATGACGCCCAGCAGCTTCCCCTCGAAGAGCACCGGCAGCACGATCACGTGCGCGGGCGGCGCCTCGCCGAGCCCCGAGGAGATCTTCAGGTAACCGGGCGGGGTGTTCTCCACGAGGATCGTCCGCTTCTCCTCGGCGACGGTCCCGATCAGCCCCTCCCCCGGCCGGAAGGAGGTGGGCATCTGACCGCCCGCGTACGCGTAACTCCCGCGCATCCGCAGCTCGTACGCGCCGTCCGAGCCGCCGTCCGTCCCGATCTCCGTGGTACCGCCGGCCGGCAGTGCCAGGAAGAACGCCCCGTGCTGCGCCGAGACCACCGGGGTGAGCTCGCTCATGATCAGCGAGGCCACGTCGTCGAGCTCGCGCCGGCCCTGCATCAGGGCCGAGATCCGGGCGAGGTTGCCCTTGAGCCAGTCCTGCTCCTTGTTGGCCAAGGTGGTGTCGCGCAGGTTCGCGATCATCGTGTTGATGTTGTCCTGGAGGACCTGGATCTCCCCCGCGGCATCCACGTCGATCTTCAGGTTGAGGTCGCCACGGGTCACCGCGGTGGCCACGGCCGCGATCGCCCGCACCTGCCGCGTCAGGTTCCCGGCCATCTCGTTCACGGACTCGGTCAGGTCCCGCCAGGTGCCGTCCACGTCCCGCACCCGGGCCTGGCCGCCGAGGATGCCCTCGGTGCCCACCTCGCGGGCCACCCGCGTCACCTGGTCGGCGAACGAGGACAGCTGGTCGACCATCGTGTTGATGGTGGTCTTGAGCTCCAGGATCTCGCCGCGCGCATCGATGTCGATCTTCTTGGTCATGTCGCCCTTGGCGATGGCGGTCGTGACCATGGCGATCTGCCGCACCTGGCCGGTGAGGTTGGAGGCCATGAAGTTCACCGAATCGGTGAGGTCCTTCCACGTGCCCGACACACCCGGCACGTGCGCCTGACCGCCAAGCCGCCCCTCCGTACCCACCTCGCGGGCCACGCGGGTGACCTCGTCGGCGAAGGAGGACAGCGTCTTCACCATGGTGTTGACCGTGTCGGCGAGCTGCGCGACCTCGCCGCGCGCCTCGACCGTCACCTTCTTGGTCAGGTCGCCGTTGGCGACCGCCGCCGAGACCTGCGAGATGTTGCGCACCTGCGAGGTCAGGTTGTTGGCCATCAGGTTGACGTTGTCGGTCAGGTCCTTCCAGATGCCCGTCACCCCGCGCACCCGGGCCTGGCCGCCGAGGATGCCCTCGGAACCCACCTCGCGGGCCACCCGCGTCACCTGCTCCGCGAAGGACGACAGCTGGTCGACCATCGTGTTGACGGTCGTGACGAGTTCGAGGATCTCCCCCTTGGCGTCGACGGTGATCTTCTTGGACAGGTCGCCCATCGCGACGGCCGTCGTCACCTCGGCGATGTTGCGCACCTGCGAGGTCAGGTTGTTCGCCATGAAGTTGACCGACTGGGTGAGGTCCTTCCAGGTGCCGGAGACACCCTTGACCTCGGCCTGACCGCCGAGGATGCCCTCGGTGCCCACCTCCCGGGCCACCCGGGTCACCTGCTCCGCGAAGTTCGAGAGCTGGTCGACCATGGTGTTCAGGGTGTTCTTCAGCTCCAGGATCTCGCCGCGCGCATCCACGTCGATCTTCTGGGACAGGTCACCGCGAGCCACCGCCGTCGCCACCTGTGCGATGTTGCGCACCTGCGAGGTCAGGTTCCCGGCCATGCCGTTCACCGAGTCGGTCAGGTCGCGCCAGACGCCGGCCACCCCGGGCACCTGCGCCTGACCGCCCAGCCGGCCCTCCGTGCCCACGTCCCGGGCCACCCGGGTCACCTGCTCGGCGAACGCCGAGAGCTGGTCGACCATCGTGTTGATGGTGTTCTTCAGCTCCAGGATCTCGCCGCGCGCATCCACGTCGATCTTCTGCGACAGGTCACCGCGGGCCACCGCCGTGGTGACCTGGGCGATCTGGCGTACCTGGGAGGTCAGGTTCCCGGCCATGAAGTTGACCGAGTCGGTCAGCTCCTTCCACGTGCCGGACACCCCCTCCACCCGTGCCTGGCCGCCGAGCCGCCCCTCCGTGCCCACGTCCCGGGCCATCCGCGTCACCTGGTCGGCGAAGCTGGAGAGCTGGTCCACCATCGTGTTCACGGTGTTCTTCAGCTGGAGCATCTCGCCGGAGACGTCCACGGTGACCTTCTGCGACAGGTCGCCGTTGGCGACGGCCGTCGTCACCTGCGCGATGTTGCGGACCTGGCCGGTGAGGTTGCGGAAGGCGGTGTTCACCGAATCGGTGAGGTCCTTCCACGTACCCGCCGCACCCGGCACCTGCGCCTGACCGCCCAGCTCGCCCTCGACGCCGACCTCACGGGCCACCCGGGTCACTTCCGCACCGAACGACTGGAGCTGGTCCACCATCGTGTTGACGGTGTTCTTCAGCTCCAGCATCTCGCCGGCCACGTCGACCGTGACCTTCTGCGACAGGTCGCCGTTGGCGACGGCCGTCGTCACCTGGGCGATGTCCCGCACCTGAGTGGTCAGATTGCGGAAGACCGTGTTCACCGAATCGGTGAGGTCCTTCCACGTACCCGCCGCACCCGGCACCTGCGCCTGACCGCCGAGCAGGCCCTTCGCGCCGACCTCGCTGGCCACGCGCGTGACCTCGTCCGCGAAGGTCCGCAGGGTCTCCGTCATCTGGTTGATGGTCTCGGCCAGCTGCGCCACCTCGCCCCGGGCGCTGACCCGTACCTTCTGCGACAGGTCGCCGTTCGCGACGGCCGTCGTCACCTGCGCGATCCCACGCACCTGGGCGGTCAGGTTGCCCGCCATCGTGTTGACGGAGTCGGTCAGGTCCTTCCACACACCGGCGACGCCCGGCACCTTCGCCTGGCCGCCGAGCTCGCCCTCCGTACCCACCTCGCGGGCGACCCGCGTCACCTCCGAGGAGAACGACGACAGCTGGTCCACCATCGTGTTCACGGTGTTCTTCAGCTGGAGCATCTCGCCGGCCACGTGCACCGTGACCTTGCGCGACAGATCGCCCTTCGCCACCGCCGTCGTGACGAGAGCGATATCACGCACCTGAGCAGTGAGCCGGTACGCCATCGTGTTGACGGAGTCGGTCAGATCCTTCCAGGAACCCGACATTCCGCGCACCTGGGCCTGGCCGCCGAGCTTGCCCTCGGTACCCACCTCCAGCGCGACCCGCGTCACCTCGTCGGTGAACGCGGACAACTGGTCGACCAGGTTGTTGACCGTACGCCCGACCTTCAGGAACTCCCCGCGCAGCGGATGCCCGGCCCCGTCGGCCGTCAGCGTCCGCAGGTCCATCCGCTGGTCCAGATCGCCCTCGGCCACCGCCGACAGCACCCGGCCCACCTCGGACACCGGCCGGGCCAGATCGTCCACCAACTGGTTCGAGGCGTCGATCGCGGCCGCCCAGGACCCCTCGCAGGCGCCTGTTTCCAGCCGTTCGCTGAGCTTGCCCTCCCGCCCCACCATCCGGCGGACCCGGGACAGCTCTCCGGTCAGGTGCAGGTTGCGGTCGGCGACCTCGTTGTAGACGGCGGCGATCTCCGCCATCACGCCCTCGCCGGACACCGTCAGTCGCTTGCGGAAATTCCCGTCCCGCATCGACACCAGGGCCGTGAGCAGCCGGTTCAGGGCGGCGGTATCGACTTCCGTCGTCCCGTTCCGACGGGACCGCCCGCCCTTCGGGCGCGTACCCGTACGTCGCACCGCTGCGCCAGACTCCACCGTGTCCCTCCCGAAAGGGTCGACCACTGTTCCACCGAGACCCGGCGAGTCAAACGCCCGGCTGTTCCATCCTGCCCAGTGTTTCACCCTGGCCGAACCCGGCCATAACACTTCGGCACCATCGCACACCGGCCGCACCCTGCGGGTGGAATCCCCCACGACGGCACCAAGCCGACCGCGAAGGTAAGTAACCTGGCATCCGATGTCCAACCGCGTCGAAGGAGACTCGTGATCACGGCTCGGGCGGCTGCCAGCTTCGATCCTCTCGGGCGCTCGGTCGCCGCCGCCCGTACGTTCGTCCGCGACACCTTGCAGGGCTGGGGCTTCGCGGACATCGTCGACGACGCCGTCGTCCTCACGAGCGAGCTCGTCACCAACGCCGTGGTCCACGCCGGAACCAAGGCCGAGGTCCTGTGCCTGCGCACCGAGGACGGCGTACGCGTCGAGATCGCCGACCGGTATCCGGAGCGGGAGCTGCCGCTCCAGCACCCCGGTGAGCGCCCGTACGCCGACCCCGACCGCGAGAACGGCCGCGGGCTGATGCTCTGCGCCGCCCTCGCCACCCGCTGGGGCGTCGAGTACACCGCCACGCACAAACACGTGTGGTTCCGCCTCGACCTCCCGGACCGGCCGGTCGGTACCCGCTCCGCCGGACCCGTCGTCCCGGACCGGCTGCTCCCCCTCGCCGACAGCCGGGTCCGCGTCGCCGTCATCCAGATCGACGCCTCCGACCACATCTCCGCCTGGAACGAGGACGCCGAGCACATCTTCGGCTACCCCGCCGGGAAGGCCCTCGGCCGGCCCCTCGCCGAACTCGCCGCCTGGCCCCAGACCCCCGGCACCGGCACCGGCATCGCCGAGGCCCTGCGCCTGTCCCGCTGGGAGGGCAGTTACGGCATCCGCGGCGCCGACGGCCGCGTGATCCCCGTCTACGCCTCCCACCTGCGGGTCCGCGATGCCCACGGGGAACCCTCCATCGTCTGCCTGCTGGTCCACGACGACGAGCGCGCGCTGCTCCAGACCCCCGTACGGGTCCCCGCCGCCGACGGCAGCCAGCTCACCGAGCCCCGTCCCGCGGACCCCTTCGAGGTCTTCATCGGCTCCCCCGCCCCCGACGACCTCGACGGCCTGCTCCAGCGCACCGTCGAACGCGCCCGCGACATGCTCGACGCCGACTCCGCGTTCCTGCTGCTCGCCACCGACGACGAAACGGAGCTGGAGGTCCGGGCCACCACCGGCCTCCCCTCCACCCGCCAGCGCTTCGCCCGCGTCCCCGTCGAAGCCGGCACCAACCGGTACGGCTCCGCCCGGATGCCCGCCGTCCACGACGACCTGATCGCGGTGCCCGGAGCCGTCCCGCTCCTGGAGTCCACCGGCATGCGCTCCGTCATCACCGTCCCGCTCAAGGTGGAAGGCCGGCTCACCGGCTCCCTCGGCGTCGCCGCCGAGGTCCCCGGCCGCTACTCCAACGAAGAGGCCCTCCGCCTCCAGTTCGCCGCCGACCGCATCGCCCTCGCCGTCGAGTCCGCCCGGCTCGGCGAACTGGAACGCCTGCGCCGCGGCTCCCTCTCCTTCCTCGTCGAGGCCTCCGACCTGCTCGCCGGCACCCTCGACCGGGACCAGACCCTGGCCCTGATGGCCCAGATGACCGTGCCGACCCTCGCCACCTGGTGCGCCGTCTACACGATCGCCGACCAGTCCTCCGAGCCGTACCTCTCCTACGTCCTGCACGAGGACGAGGAACGCATCGACGGCCTCAAGGCCCTGCTCTCCCGGATCAGCCCGCCCGAATCGGTCCGCGAGGCCGGCGCCCGCAACTGGCCCGCCACGGCCCAGGCGGTCGGCGGCGAGACCGTGGTCCTCCCGCTCCTGGCCCGCAACCGGGTGATCGGCATGCTCACGCTCGGCAAGCCGTCCGAGGAGCACTTCCGCCAGGAGATCCTGGAGCTCGCCGAGGACCTCTCCCGCCGAGCCGCCCTCGCCCTGGACAACGCCCGCCTGTACTCCGAGCGCACCGCCATCAGCCGCTCCCTCCAGCGCAGCCTGCTCCCGCCCGGCTCGCCCGCGATCCCCGGGATGGAGGTCGAGGTCATCTACCGCGCGGCCGGCGAGGGCAACGAGGTCGGTGGCGACTTCTACGACGTCTTCCCGATCCGCGACGGCGCGTACGGCTTCGCCATCGGCGACGTCTGCGGTACGGGCCCCGAGGCCGCCGCCGTCACCGGCCTCGCCCGGCACGCCCTGCGCCTGCTGGCCCGCGAGGGCCTCGGCGGCCCGGCGGTCCTGGAGCGCCTGAACGCGGCCATCCTCGACGAGGGCGCCCGCAGCCGCTTCCTCACCCTCCTCTACGGTGAGCTCCACCCGCAGCCGGACGGCGGCGCCCTGATGAAGGTGGTCTGCGCCGGCCACCCCCTTCCGCTGCGCCTGCGCCCGGACGGCGAGGTCACCCCGGCCGCGGAGCCGCAGCCGCTGCTCGGCGTGATCGACGACCTCGACCTCTACGAGCAGACCCTCACCCTGGAACCGGGCGATGTGCTGCTCTGCGTCACGGACGGCGTGACGGAACGCCGCGAGGGCACCCGCATGCTCGGCGACGACGGCCTCGCCGAGGTCCTGACCACCTGCACGGGCCTCACGGCCGGCGCGGTCGCCTCCCGCGTCCTGCGCGCGGTGGAGCGGTTCGCCGCCGAACCCGCCTCGGACGACATGGCCATCCTGGCCTTCCGCGTCCCCGAGCAGCGGCACGGCGACTGAATTCGGGTGCGTCCCCGGGCAGCCGGAGCTATGGTCTGCGACCATGCCGATATCTCGTACGCGCCCTGATTTCACCGCAGATGAACGCACGCAGCTCGTGGGCTGGCTCGACTTGCAGCGCTCGATCATCCAGTGGAAATGCGAGGGAATCTCCGAAGAGGACGCCCACCGCCCGGTCCTGCCCGCCTCCCCACTGATGACGGTCGCGGGCATCGTGTCCCACATGCGGTGGACCGAGCAGTGTTGGTTCGAGGTGCTCTTCCTCGACCACCCGGCGACGGGCCCCCAGTTCGTGGGCGAAGAAGACGCCGACTTCATGGTGGAGGGCGTCCCGCTGGCCCGGCTGCTCCAGGAGTACGACCGCCAGTGCGCCGCCTCCAACGCGATCATCGCCGCTCATGACCTGGACGAAGTCGGCCGCAACCGGGACTTCAAGTCCGGGTCCGCCTCACTGCGCTGGATGCTGATCCACATGATCGAGGAGACGGCCCGCCATGCCGGCCACCTCGACACCATCCGCGAGCTCCTGGACGGCGAGACCGGCTACTACTAGCCCGGAAACGCAAGAAGGCCCCCGCCTGATGGCGGGGGCCTTCTTTGTGGAGCCCTTTAACGGAATCGAACCGTTGACCTTCTCCTTACCATGGAGACGCTCTACCGACTGAGCTAAAAGGGCGGGTTGTTCGGCGGCGTCCTACTCTCCCACAGGGTCCCCCCTGCAGTACCATCGGCGCTGAAAGGCTTAGCTTCCGGGTTCGGAATGTAACCGGGCGTTTCCCTAACGCTATGACCACCGAAACACTATGAAATTCGAACGCTGGCTGTAATCACAGCTGTTCGTTATTTCAGAACTAACACAGTGGACGCGAGCAACTGAGGACAAGCCCTCGGCCTATTAGTACCAGTCAGCTCCACCCGTTACCGGGCTTCCACATCTGG
>NZ_JBEZBN010000032.1:0-80424 GCF_040647115.1 Streptomyces sp. NPDC044571 | reverse complement strand
CGAGGGTGTGGCCGGCGCCCGCCGCGGCCCCCCCCCCCCCCCCCATACCGGGCGCGCGCCGGGGGGGTTGGGGCCCGGGGTGGGCCCGGGGGGGGGGCCCGCCGCGCGGGGGGGCGCGCCCCCCCCCCCGTACGTGCGCCGGGGCGCGTGCGCCGGCTGTCAGGAGACCGCCTTGGCCAGGTACGCGACGAGCCCTTCCGCCAGGTCGCGGGCGGTCGCGGCGTCGAAGACGTCCGTCGCGTACTCCAGGACTCCGGTGATGCCGGCGGGCTCGCCCCCGGGGGTGAAGTGCTCCACGACCTTGAAGCACAGGTCGAACTTGGCGACGCCCGTCTCGACGGGCTCGAAGCGGGCGGTGAGCCCGGACGGCCGGGGCGGTTCGACGTCCTGTACCTGGAAGGCCAGCATCACCTGGGCCAGCGGGTGGTACGCCAGCGAGCGGGCCGGGTTGACCAGCTCGACCACGTACTCGAAGGGCAGGTCCGGGTGGGCGAAAGCGGCCAGGTCGGCCTCCCGCACCCGGTCCAGCAGGGCGGCGAAGTCCGGGGCGCCCGCCGTGTCGGTGCGCAGCACCAGCGTGCGGACGAAGAATCCGACGAGGTCCTCCAGGGCGGGCTCCCCCCGGTCGGAGACCACGGCGGCCACCACCACGTCCTCGCCCGCGCCGCGGTCCGACAGCAGGGCCGCGAGCGCCGCGTGGACCACCGTGAAGCCGGTGGTGCGGTGGGTCCGGGCCAGGTCCCGCAGCACCCGGTGGGTGGCGGCGTCCACCGCGAAGGGCACGCCGGCGCCGTCCCCGGAGCGGACCGGCGGCCGGGGCCGGTCCAGCGGCAGGGGCATGGCGTCGGGCAGCCCGGCGAGCCGCTCCTCCCAGAACCGGTACTGCCGGCGGACCAGGCCGCAGGGTTCGGCGTCGGCCGCGGCGAACAGGTCGCGCTGCCAGACGGCGTAGTCGGCGTACTGCACCGGCAGCGGCGCCCAGTCGGGCGCGCGGCCCGCGGTGCGCGCGTCGTAGGCGGCGGTGAGGTCGCGCAGCAGCGGGTGCAGGGAGACGCCGTCGCAGGCGGCGTGGTGGGTGACGACGAGCAGCAGGTGCTCCTCCTCCCCCAGGACGAAGAGCGTGGCCCGCACCGGCAGGTCGGCTCCGAGATCGAACGGGACCCGGGCGGCGGCGCGCACGGCCGCGTCCAGGTCCTCGGGGGCCACGGGCACCCGCTCCAGGGCGGGGACCGCGTCGGCCCCCTCGCGGACCCGCTGGACGATCTGCCCGTCCTCCATGCGCAGTACGGTCCGCAGCACGTGGTGGCGGTCGGCCACGTCGGCCAGGGCCCGGCGCAGGGCGGGCACGTCGAGCGGACCGGTCAGCCGCAGGGCGACGGGCTCGTTGTAGCCGGGGCCGGGACCCTCCAGCTGGTCGAGCACCCACAGGCTCTGCTGGGCGAACGAGGCGGGGGCCGGCCCGCTGCCGGTGCGGGCGGCGAGGGGCGGTCGGGCGGGCTCCACCCGGTCGAGGAGGGTGGCGAGTTCGGCCACGGTGGGGTGGGCCAGGACCTCGCCGAGGGCCAGCTCCACCTGGAACTCCTTGCGGAGCCGGGCGGTCAGGTCGCCGCCGAGCAGGGAGTTCCCGCCGACGTCGTAGAAGCCGTCGTGGATGCCGACGGCGGGCAGTCCGAGGACCTCGGCGAAGATCCGGGCGAGCCGTTCCTCGTTCCCGGTGCGGGGCATCCCGGCGGGGTCCGTGGTGGCCGGCGCGGGCGCGGGCAGTGCGTGGCGGTCCACCTTGCCGTTGGAGTTGAGCGGGAAGCGGTCCACCACGGTGAAGGTGGCGGGCACCATGGCGGGCGGCAGGGTGCGGCGCAGCGCGGCCCGGACGGCGGCGCCCAGGGTGGCGGGGTCGGCGTCCGGGGCCGGGACCAGGTAGGCGTCGATCCGGCGCTGCCCGGCCTCGCCCGCGGTGACGAGGACGGTGTCGCGGACGCCGGGGGTGGTGCGCAAGGCGGCTTCGATCTCGCCGAGTTCGACGCGCATGCCGCGGATCTTGACCTGGTGGTCGGTGCGGCCGAGGTAGTCGAGGGTGCCGTCGGGGCGGCGGCGCACCAGGTCGCCGGTCCGGTACATGCGGGAGCCGGGCGGCCCGTAGGGGTCGGGCAGGAAGCGGTCGGCGGTCAGGCCGGGGCGTCCGGCGTAGCCGCGGGCCAGGCAGGGCCCGGCCGCGTACAGCTCACCCGCCACCCCCTCCGGGACCAGGCGCAGCGCCTCGTCGAGGACGTACACGGCGGTGTTGTGAACGGGCCGCCCGATCGGTGCGCCGGCGGGCCAGTCCTCCTCGGCGGCGGGCAGGACGTACGAGGTGACGGCGTGGGTCTCGGTGGGGCCGTAGTGGTTGTGCAGGCGGCGGCCGGGCCGCTGCCGGCAGAACGCGCGGACGGCCTCGCTGAGCACCAGGGCCTCTCCGGCCTGCGCGAGGTGCGCCAGCGCGGGCAGGGTGCGGCCCTGCTCCAGGGCGGCGCGGCACAGCAGCTCGATCACGATGTTGGGGGCGAACAGGTCGGTGACGCCGTGCTCCTCCAGCCAGGGCGCGAAGGCGTGCGGGGTGCGGCGCACGTCCTCGGGGACGATCGCGAGGGCCGCGCCGGACAGGAGGGTGGAGAGCATCTCCTGCAGGGAGATGTCGAAGCTGAGGGAGGTGAACTGGACGGTGGTCCGGCCGGGGCCGCCGGGCAGTTCGTCCAGGTGCCAGGTGAGGAGGTTCATGACGGCGCGGACGGTCATGAGGACGCCCTTCGGGCGGCCGGTCGAGCCCGAGGTGTACAGCAGGTACGCCCCCGACTCACCCCTCACCACCGGCCGCGCACCCACCGGAGCACGCTCACACCCCGACAGCTCCGCATCCAGCACCAGCAACTCCACCCCCACACCCGCCAACCGCCCGGCACCCGCCGCATCCGTCACCACCACCACCGGACCGGCATCCTCCAGCATCAACCGCACCCGCTCCCACGGCAGCTCCGGATCCACCGGCAGATACACACCCCCCGCCTTCATCACCCCCACGAACGCCGTCACCGCACGCTCCGAACGCGGCAACAACACCGCCACCACCGACTCCGCACCCACCCCCCGCGCCCGAAGCGACCACGCCACCCGATCCGCCCGCCCATCCAACTCCCCGTAGGAGTAGATCCGTTCGCCGTCGAGGACCGCGGGTTCCTCGCCCCACCGGGCGACGCCCTCCTCGAACCAGCCGGCCGGGGATCCGGGGCGGACCTGCGCGTCGGGCCCGGTGGCGATCAGCCCGGCCGCCTCGCCGGGCAGGAGCAGGCCCAACTCAGCGAAGGGCGTGTCGGGTTCGCGTACGGCCCGGGTGAGGACGCGGGCGAGCCGGTCGCAGAGGTTCTGGGCGCCGGTGCGGGTGAGTGCTGCGACCGGGTAGGTCAGCTCGACGCGCAGGGAGGGTTCGGTCCGCAGGCCGAACCACAGTTCACCGGGCCGTACGGGTGGCCGGCCGACGGCGGCGCCGACCCGCAGCAGGGGCCGTCCGGGGGTGCCGCGCAACGCGTTGACGGCGTCCTCCACCTCCCGGTGGGGGACGCCGTCGTGGGCGTGCGCGGCCTCCTCCTCGGCGCGTACCGCCGCGACCAGCGGCCGCAGGGCCGCCTCGGCGCCGCCGCTGATCCGCAGCACCCGCACCTGCGCGGGGTCGTCCTGTGCGGTGGTGCCCACCGGCAGGTCGGTGCCCGCCCGCAGGGCGAGCAGCAGCCCCGCCACCGCGGCGGTGAAGACGGTGCCGGTACCGGCCGCGGCGCCGACGGCGAGCCGGGCCATCGGGCCGGCCAGCCGGGGGTCGAGCCGGCAGCGCACGGTGGCGGTGCGTCCGGTGCCGTCGGCCGCGCCGAGGCCGGGCAGGTCGAGGGTGTCGGTGAGCTCGGCCAGGGCCTGGTTCCGCGAGGCGGAAAGGCGCGGCTGGGTCGGTTGGATCGGCTGGGTCGGCTGGGTCGGCTGGGTCGGCTGGGTCGGCTGGGTCGCCATGGTGTGGCTTCTCTCGTTCCGGGCCGCGGCACCGCGGCCACAGGGGTGGGCTGCGTGAGGGTGTGCGGGCCGGTACGCGGGGCCGGCTCAGCTGACGAGCACGGCCTTCATCACGGTCCCGGCGGCGATGTCCGCCAGGGCCTGCGCGTTGTCCTCCAGGGCGTATGGGGTGACCAGCCGGGCCAGGTCGAAGCGGGCGGTCAGCGCGGGCAGCAGGGACACGTACTCGACGAGGTGGGCGCCGGTGAAGGCCCAGGAGCCGACCACGTCGAGCTGCCGGTACACGATCTGGTGCGGGTTGACCGTCGTGTCGCCGCTGTCGGTGTACTGGCCGACGACCAGGTACGAACCGCCGCGCCGGGCGAGCCGCAGGCCCTGGTCGATGGCGCCGGGCGCGCCGGTGGCCTCGATGACCAGGTCGGCGCCGCGGCCGCCGGTGAGGTCGAGCACCTCGGCGAGGGCGGCGCCCGGGTCCTCGGCCTCCACCACGTTGACGTGGTGGTCGCCGATGCCGGCCGCGGCGGCCGCCGACAGCCGGGCCGCCGGACCGCCGGCCAGGACGACCCGGCCGGCCCCGGCGAGCTGTGCCAGCGCGGCGGCGGCCAGTCCGACGGGCCCGCTGCCCTGGACGACGACGGTTTCGCCCAGACGCACGGGGCGTCGTTCGAAGAGGGCGTGGACCATGGTCGGTCCGGCGCAGGCGAAGGCCATGGCGGCGAGCGGGTCGATGCCTTCGGGCATCTTGACGACGGTGGTGCCGGGCCGCAGGGCGATGTACTCCGCCCAGGAGCCGGACAGGCCGGGCTCCTGGTCCACGGGGCGGTTGACCCCGTAGGTGCGGCGCTGCTCGCACAGGGTGGGTTCGCGGTGGATGCGGCAGGGCACGCAGGTGCCGCAGGCGATGGAGGAAGCCCACATCACCTGGTCGCCGACGCGCAGTGGGCTGCCGTGGACGTCGGTGCCGCCGCGGGCCCCGACCTCGTGGACCGTGCCGAGCCCCTCGTGGCCGAGGACCAGCGGGGTGGGCACCTCCAGATGGCCCTGCTGGAGGTGGAGGTCGGTGCCGCAGACCCCGCCGTAGCGGCTCGCGACGACCAGGCCGCCGGCGGGGGCGGGCGGGACCGGCAGCTTGCGCAGTTCCAGGGGCTCGCCGAACTCGGCGAGGACGACGGCTCGTGCGACGGCGCTCACACCATCACCTCCAGCTCCGCGATCAGGTCGTGGTCCACGGTTTCCAGCGGTGCGGTGTCCCGGCCGACGACGTACTCGGGGCGCGGCTCGCCCACCGGGCGGGGCACGTTGGCCACGTCGTTGTACGTGACGATGAGCAGTCGGCGGGGGAAGGGGGCCATGTTCGGCGCGGAGCCGTGCACGATCTCCGGGTCGAAGAGGACGACGGTGCCGGCTGCGCCCTTGGCGCTGAACAGGCCGTGGCGGTCGACGAGCCCGGTCATCTCGCCGGGGGTGAGGGCGATGTCCTCGGGGTCGACGTGCTGTTCGGAGGCGGCGTCGCCCTCGGCGCGGCCCTTCTTGACGAGGCCGTCGCGGTGGGAGCCGGGGCAGAAGATGACCGGCCCGTTGAACTCGTCGATGTCGTCGAAGAAGACGCCGACGTTGACCAGGCGGGGTTCGGCCAGGTTGTCGGCCATCTGCCAGGCGGCGAAGTCCTGGTGCCAGGACCAGCCCGACCCGGAGAACGGCGCCTTCGCATTGATCTTGAACTGGTAGATGTAGGCCTCGGAGTCGAGGAGTTGGCGTACCGGGCCGAGGATCCGCGGGGAGCGGACGAGTCCGGCGAACTCGGGCTGGCGCAGGTGGGAGGCGTAGACGGCACGGACCTCGGCGCTGTCGCGTTCGACGACGCGCTGGTCGCCGGGGACGGCGCTGTCGCGGACGAAGGCGGCCCGCAGGGCGTCGATCTCCTCCTGGCCGAACAGCCGGTCGAGGATCAGAAAGCCTTGGCTCCGGTAGGTCCGTATCTGCTCGTGACTGAGCTGCATGTGATCACTCTGCTCATGGACGGGGTCGGTCAGGACCAGATTTCGAGCGGACCGCGGCCGGTCACGCCCAGGAAGAACGAGAGGCTGACCCGCCGGCCCGCACCGCCGATCGCGTTGACCGCGTGCAGGTTGCGCGAGTCGAACAGGACGGCGTCGCCCGCACGGGGGGCCACTTCCGCCACCGGCTCGCCCTCGACCACCTTCTCGTCGTAGCCGTAGCCGTCCCGGTGGATCTCGTCGGCGGGCCGCCAGCGGCGCCGGTAGACCCGGGTCTCCCCGCCCGACTCGGGCATGGAGAGGTACCAGTTCAGGGTGAGGAAGCTGGCGGGGGTCTCGTCGAGGATCCCGGGGAACTCCCGCACGATCTCGTCGAAGTGCAGCTTCGCTCCGCTGGGGATCTCCCGGATCATGCCCGCGAAGAGGTCGCGGCCGCGGGACCGGGCGGGCACCACGGCATCGCCCCAGGCCCGCGACACCCGGTCGACGGCCAGGTCCAGCGGGTCGCGGCCGTGGTGCAGCCGGCCGCGCAGCCGGACCGCCTCCTCGGCGATCCGCCAGTACTCGTCGGTGAGGGTGTGCGCACCGTAGAAGTCGTACGCGGCCGGCCCGATCTTGGCGATGGGCGGGAAGATGAGGTTCTCGTCGTACGCGCCGAACTCCCGGTGGTCCAGCCCCTCCATGATCGCGGCGCACTCCTCCGGCGTGGAGAAGCCGCGGATCCGCACGGCACCCAGGGTGCCGACCGCGAGGCGCAGGATGTGGTCACGGGTCAGCTCGTCGACGGTCTCGGCATCGAAGAGGGTGAAGATCGGGGACGCATTGGTGCTGACGTCGAGCAGGTCAGGCATCGTGCTCCTCCATGAACCGGCGCAGGCTCAGCGGGCGCATGTCCGTCCACAGCTCCTCGATGCGGCCGAGGCAGGCCTCCTTGGGAGCGGGGTCGCCGACGGCCTCCCAGCCGGGCGGCACCTCGCGGCCGGCCCGCCACACCGAGTACTGCTCCTCGTGGTTGCGGACGACGAAGTACAGCTCGGCGGCGGTCAGGGTCTCGTTACTCATGGACGCCTCCAACGGCGATCGGAAAGAGGGTGCTGGGGCCGGCGCTGCCGGCGGCGAGGTCGCGGGGGTCGTCCTCGGTGATCAGGCTGAGCCCGACCGCGTACTCGATGAAGTCGCGCTCGCCGCGCTCGGTGGAACGGGCCAGGGCCAGGGCCGCGGCCCGGCGGTCGTCCTCGTCGCGGTCCTGGGAGAGCTTGAACCGGCCGACCATCTCGTCGATCTCCAGCTCGAAGCCGACGATGCCGCCGATGAGGCGGCCGATCCGCGGGTCGTCGGCGCGCAGCCGATTGTCCGTCTGGGAGTGCTCGGCGATCCCGATCAGCCCGCGCACCAGCTCGCCCTGGTCCTCCACCACCCGGACCCGGCCGCGGACGTGCACGGACATGGAGTTCCAGGTGGGCAGCGGGTCACTGGCGAACACCGCGGGCGGCATGTACGCGTTGGGTCCGTGGAAGACCGCCAGCATGCGCCGGCCGTCCAGCAGGGCCGCGTGCTCGTTGGCCCGGTCGAGGTGCCCGAAGAGGACGCCCTTGGATCCCCGTGACGGGTCGAGGACCAGCGGGAGGTGGGTGGCGAACGGCTCGTCGCCGGAGCGCGCGGAGATCAGGGTGGCGAAGCGGTAGCGCTCCATCAGCGCCTGGAGCTTGTCCTGGTCGTGCTCCAGGTACCAGTGGGGCGGGTAGGCGGCGCTCGCCGTGCGGGCCGTGGCGCCACCGCCCGCAGTGCCTGCGGCTGCGCGGCCGGCGAGGACCGGGCAGCCACCGGTGACGGGGGTCGGGAGCCGGTCGGCGATCCCGTCCGCGATCTCCTTCGACCGGAACGGCAGCAGCGAGAGCAGGGTATCGCCCAGTCCGAACTGGGACTCGCCGAAGCCCTGGAGGTACAGCCCGGCGCGCAGTTCCGGCCGGGTCCGGGCCCGGTAGTCGCGGGTGAGGGAGACGTCGACGCCGTTCTCCTCCAGGACCAGGTACGGCAGGACCTCCCCGAAGACGGCCGGGTCCAGGGTGCGGTCGTAGCCGGTGGCCAGCACCACGCCGTCGCAGGCGAGCTGCTCGTCGGGACGTCCGTCGAGCCGGGCCCCGAGGGTGGCGAGCAGCCCGTCGCCGTCCTCGTGGACGGCCGCGAGCCGGGAGAAGGAGTGGATGTGCAGCCGCCTGCGGCCCTTGACCTCGTCCAGGTAGTCCGTCTGGAAGAGCCGCTCCAGCAGGTCTTCGCGGACCACGCCGTAGTTGGCGTCGCGCAGCTGCCCGGCGACGACCGACCGTCGGCCCGGCTCCATCCGGTAGAAGGAGTCCGCGCTGGAGGAGTAGAACTGCTGGTTCACGAAAGGGCTGTTGTCGGTGGGCTGCAGGGTGTAGCCGGAGACGGCCAGGTGCACCTCGGCCCGGTCGTAGTGGGTCAGCAGGTACTCGGCGATCTCCCCCGCGCTCTGGCCGCCGCCGGCGACCAGGAAGCGCAGCGACTGGTCGTGGTCCTTGAACTGGGCGGGGAAGCGGGTGAGGAACTCCCCGGAGTGGACGACGGTGGGCGCCTTCGCGATGTCGGCCGGCTGCCGCACGGGCCGGCCGCCGCCCGCATGGACCACGTTGCGGGTCCACACGCTGGTGCGCAGTCCGGTGGCCACGTCCTCGGTCTCCACCCGGAACAGCGTTAGGTCCTCGCTGCCGCCCGGCGCCCTCTCGGGTATGACCCGCAGGACTTGGGTGCCGAATCGCACCTGGTCGGTGAAGTCGCGGGCCACCCACTTGAGGTAGTCGTCGTACTCGATGCGCGTGGGCCGGAACTCGTCGAGGTTGACGAACCGTTCCAGGCGGCCCTTCGCCTTGGTGTACTGGAGGAACGAATAGGGGCTGGCCGGATTGCGCAGGGACACCAGGTCCTTGAGGAAGGAGATCTGCATCCTCGCCCCGTCGATGAGCATGCCGGGGTGCCATTCCACTCCCGGCCGGCGCTCGACGTAGAGGCAGGAGATCGGCAGTTCCTGTTCCCGCACGCACACGGCGAGGGCCAGGTTGGACGGCCCGAATCCGATGCCCACCAGGTCGTACGGTACGTCGGCGGCCGAACCCAGCGGGGATGGCCCGTGGTTTCCGGTCGTCTCGCCATCGCTTCTCACGAAAACTCCTCCAGGGGTTCTTTCCGTCGGTGCCAGTGGTGCACCTCGTGGGGCGGGCTCGGCAGCTGGGTGCGGACGGTCTTGCGGCCGCGAAGCGCGGGGTTCCCGGGCGATGTCCCGAGGATGCCGCACCGCCGGACGCGGGCGATCGACTGTCCTGCACGGTCGAACGCCCGGCCGGCCGCGGTCCGTCAGACGCCGAGCCGCGCCTTGACGTCCGCGAAGTAGGGGATGTGCCGGTAGTCCTTCGCCACGGAGTCGTAGTCCGTGTACGCGTGCGTGAACTCCAGCAGGCGCGCCTTGACCGCCTCGACGGGCTCCCGGTGGATCCGGCTCTCGATGGACTCGATCCGGGAGAGGAAGTCGCGCAGTACGTCGGGGAGGGCGGGGGTGAGCCGGATCCGGCCGTCGTGCAGGCCGATCCCGCCGTGGCCCTCCAGGAAGTTGAAGAGCAGCTGAGAGGCGACGGCGTCGTAGTTGGGGCGGGGTATGCCCTCCACCGCGTACCGCAGCAGCCGCTCGGCCAGAATGAACTCGTATGCTGCCAGGGCCTGTTCGCGCGGGAGGTCCTTGTCGTGGAGGCAGGCGAGCATGCCCGACACGTCCACCCGCAGCTCTTCCAGGCCGGCCAGCGCCTTCATCTTCTTCGCCGGCAGGAATTCCGGGATGGGCATGTCGCCCTGGCGGTGGTGGTACTCGTGCAGGCGCACCCACCAGGACGAGGCCTGCTCGATCTTCGCGTCGGGCGCGCCCTGGATCAGCGGGAAGCTGCCGGGGGCCATCACCTCGTCGATCAGCAGCCGCGTGACCTTGTTGTGGCGGGTCACGAACTTGTCGATGAAGTAGAAGATGAGGTCCTCGGGCTGCTGGATGCCGTCGAGGTGGTTCTCGGGGAAGAGCGCGACGACCACGCGGGAGCCGAAGCCGGCCGTCTTCCCCGTGATGTTGACGGGCATGGTGTTGCTGGCGTAGCGCTCGGCCAGGTACGGGTCCGTCGGCAGGGTGTCGTAGGTGAGGTAGTCGAGGCTCAGGCGCGGGAAGTACGAGGCGTCGAAGAGCGAGAACACGTGCCGGTCGCGGCGGTTGTTGATGTGCGCCTTGGTGGCGTCGAGGCGGCTGCCGGGCCGGAAGACGTCCAGGTCGTCCAGGAAGGCCTGGACGGCGGGCAGCCGGCGCAGCACGCGGCTGGAGCCGATCCGGCGGGAGAGCTCCTTGAGCTCGGTCTCCTCGCGCAGGAACTGTCGTTCGGGGAGGCTCGCGCGGATCTTCTCGACCTCCGCGAACACCTCGGTCATGTCAGCCATGGAATGCCCTTCCGGGAGGGTTGTGGCGGGTACGGCGGATCGCCCCCCGGGAGGGGGTGCGGCACTGCGTGCGGGCGGCGGCGCGGGCCGGGGGCGGGCGCCGGGCGTCAGCAGGCGGTGCGGTGGCGCTCTTCCAGTGCGGCGGCGAACTCGGACCAGGCGTACGCGTACTCGCGGGCCAGCGTGGCGACCGAGTCGATGTTGTGGGACGGCACGCGCTGCGCGATCTCGGGGCAGGCGGCGACGCCGCGGTGGCACCCGTCCAGCCAGCGCAGCAGCCGGCGGCCGATGTTGTTGTAGCGCAGCGAGGGGTCCTTGGTGAGGGCCGCGATGATGGCCGCGGGGTTGGCCGGGGCCTCCTCCCGCTCCGGCTCGGGACGCAGCCGCGCGGGGGGCGCGGCGTCGAGGTCGGGCTCCTCCTCCGGCTGGACGGGGCGGCGCCGCGGCACCGGCTCCTCGCCCGCCTGGACCCGCTTGCGGACGTCGTGGACGGTGGACGGGGAGACGCCGACCTGCTGGGCGATCTCGCGGATCGAGGCGCCGGGATCCCGCATGAGCAGCTCGTAGACCTTCATGCGGCCGCTCGATCCGTCCACGGGCCGGACCCGGCCGTCCTTGCCCACCCGCATGCCGGCCGAGGCACCGGCGGGGGCGGCCCGGGAGCTGCGGATCCTGCCTATGGTCCCGGCCGAGAGCCCGGTCAGGGAGGCGATCATCCGGTTCGACCAGTGCGGGTGGCTCGTGACCAGCCGGGCGGCGGCGGCCGTGCACTCGCTGCGGGAGAGGACCAGGCCGCGGCCGCGCACCGTGTTGAGGCGGACCGCGAGGACGAAGGCGTCGGCGGCGCTGCCGTCGACCATGCGGGCGGCAATCTGCTCGCGGCCCGCAAGGGCGGCGGCCCGCACCCGGTGCCGGCCGTCCACGACGCGCATGGTCGGGCGGTGCACGACGATCGGCGGCAGGGTGTCGGCCGCGGCGGCCAGGTTCCGGCAGTGGTCCTCGTTGGTGCCGCCGGTCCGGGGGGAGCCCGACAGGCGCAGGGCACGCAGGGGGACCGCGACCACGGGGAGGTGGTCCAGGTGCAGGGCCTCCGGGCCGAGGACGTCGAGCGGCGCGCCGGCGTCGGCGCTGACCGTGTCGGCGGGCGCGGAGACCGCGGTGTCGGTGAGGGTGTGGGTGAGGAGGTCGGTGGGACTGGGTTCGGTCAGGGAAAGAGAGGTGCTCACGTGTTCCTCCGGGCGGTTCCGCCGCGGTGCCGTCTGCGCGAGGAGAGAGGAAAGGGAAATTCCGCGGAATTGCGCGGCACCGTCGGCGCTTTCACCGCTCGGATCGCCGCACGGCACAGGATTCGATGGAACAACCGGCGAGAACGGGAGTCGCCATCATCGTGTGCCAGCACAGGGCGAGCGCGGATTGCGCTACCTCGCCCTCGTCCTTTCCCTTCATGAACAGGACTGCGGAGAAGCCGGTCGTCGACGACACGACTCGTACGTGTTCGAGTCCGTCGGCTTCTCGGGTGTGTGCCCAGAACGCGTCGGTCAGCACAGCTGCGTCCATGTGCTGATCAGCCCTTTCAGGGCCCGCGTTGACTACGACAACGGCCGCGTACATGGGGCGTCCTTCGGTCGCCGTCGCGGTGACGGTCAGCCCCAGCCGAATCCGTCGCCGTCGGCGTTGGTAGAGGTGACGGTGGTGCCGAGATCGGCTACGGCCACCGTTGCGGACGTCTCCTCGGTGCGGGGGAATGCGCCGGCCGAACCCGCGGCAGGAACGACGACACTGGCGATGACGGAAATACCGATGAGGGTCCGGGCCATGAGGAGAGAGACGTTCTTCACAGTAATCCTTCCAAGGGGCCGCCCCGCGGAAATTCTCCGCGGTCTGTCCGGCGGGGTGGGGGGCGTTCCTGCGTATGGAAGAAGAATGGCCTGCGGAAAATGCCGTGTCAGTACCGGTCGCGTTGCACCAACAGGCCAGGCACCTTGGAGCCGTGCCCCGGGCGCGGCGGCCGTCCGTTGGCCTCGTCAATCGCCGTCGTGTCCCCATGCGGCCATGCAGCAACCTGCCATGCCCTCCTCAAGCCGTTCTCAAGCGGGCCGCGAGGACGCCGGAGCCGCCCCGGGCGGCCGTGGCCGGGGGCGGCTCCTGTGGGGGGCGGCTCCTGTGGGGGGGCGGCTCCTGTGGGGCGGGGTCAGCGCAACCAGACGTCCCGCTCGTGGTCGCGACCGGACGGGCCGGGGCTGCGGGACAACTCCTGCCCGTAGCCGGGGCGTTCGAGCAGCAGGCCGGTCATGAGGGTGGTCACCAGGGCCATGACCACCATCGCGGTGAACAACCGGCTGTCCAACGCCCCCAGCCCGAGGCCCACGTTCAGGATGACCAGTTCGGTCAGTCCGCGGGCGTTGAGCAGGACGCCGAGCGCGACCGACTCGCGCCCGGGACCCCCGACAGGCGGGCCGCGGAGGCGGCTCCCGCGAACTTGCCCACACAGGCCACCACGATCACGGCGACGACCATGAGCACGCCCCGTTCGCCCAGGCCCCGGAGGTCCACCGACAGCCCGGTCACGGTGAAGAAGACCGGCAGCAGGAAGAGGCTGGTCTGCTCGATGCGCTCGGCGACCTCGGGGGCGTGCCCCTCGACCCGGTCCCGCGGTACCGCGGCGCCGAACGCGAAGGCACCGAAGACGGCGTGCAGCCCGGTGGCGTTGGTGGCCCACGCGGACAGGAACAGGCCGGTGACCAGGATGGCGTGGACGAGGGAGCTGCCGGCGGCACGGCGCCGTCCGGGAACCAACAGCCTGCGCAGCCCCGGTCGCACCACGTAGACGAGGAACAGGAGGAAGAGGGCCGACTCCAGCACCATCCGCACCAGCGGCCACGGCGCGCTCGCGGTGGCGATCACGACGATCACGGCCAGCCCTGCGCCCAGCACGAAGGGCAGCGCGACGGAGCTGAGGGACACCACCGTGACCTGCCGTCCGCTCCCCCGGAGCTGGGCCACGTCGAACTGGTAGCCCACCCCGAACATGAAGAGGACGAGACCGAGTTGGGCGAGCGCCTGCAGGAGCGGCCGCGTGTCCGCCGGGAACAGCAGGTCCGCGGGACGGCCGGGGAGGAGGCCCAGCAGGCTGGGCCCCAGGGCAAGGCCGGCGATGATCTCCATCATCACCGCGGGCTGTCGGAGGCGTTGGGCGAGCCGGGCGAAGACGAAGGCGAGGATCAGGGCCAGACCCGCGAGCATGCTCCCTGTCACTGCATCGGGAGGCCGTGCAGCGATCACATGGGGTTCCAAGACGGTCGGCCCTCCCCGTTCGGCGGCTGTCGATGGCGGAACGACGGTCCGGCGCCGGGGCCGTCCCGTCCACGGTGTACCCGCAGACCGGTGGCACCGCGAGGGGCGGCCCGGCCAAAGCCGGAGGAGAATGGGAAGCAGCTCACGGAGGGTCATGCTTCCCCTTGCCCGATCGGCCGGCCGCGCGCTGACCGCGGTGCTCCTGAGCACGGTGGTCGCGTGGGGCACGCCCGTAGCCGCTCTTCCTGCCGGCCCGCCGGTCCAGGTCCTGGCAGCGAGGTACCTCACGCTCGACCCCACCCAGGGACCGCCCGGCAGCAGGGTGGCGGTCCACGGCTACGGATTCACCGCCTGCCTTACGCGTCCGAGTGACGACGCCGCCGAGCCGGAGCCCGGCGAGATCAGCGTCGCCTGGCCGGGCAGCGACAACCCCAGCGTCACGAGGGCCAAGCCCAACGGTGAATTCGAGACCACCGTCATGGTTCCGTCCGAGGCCACTCCCCGCTCGGACCCTTATCGGGTCACCGCCCTCTGCACGGACAACCGGAAGCTCAGGGCGGCCGCCGACTTCACCGTCACGTCCCCGGTCGGGCCGCCGGACCTGGGGCTGGACCCGACCGAGGGTCCCGTGCGGACGCCGGTCACGGTGACCGGCACCGGGTTCGAGGACTGCACCGCGGACGGCGGCCAGGGCGGTACGGTCACGCTGAAGTGGGACGACAGCCCGCTGCTGCCCGACCCGCCGGCGGACATCACGGCGGACGGCGGCGCGTTCACGGCCGTGGTCACCGTGCCGCCCGATGCGGAGGCCGGTGAGTACACGGTCACGGCGACCTGCGCCGAGGACGAGCAGGTGTCCGCCGAGGAGCGCTTCGAGGTGACCGGCGCCGGGCCCTCGCCACGACCGGGAGTGCCGGACGTGCAGGTGGCTCCCGCCTCGGCTCAGGCCGGCGGGGCGTCCCTCACCGTATCCGGTTCCGGATTCAACTGTCCGCAGGTGGAGGTCCTGTGGGACGGAGAGCGGCGCGACACGGTCGAGCCCGGTGGGGACGGGACCTTCCGGACCACACTGGACGTGCCCTCGGATGCGGGTGAGGGCGCGTACACGGTACGCGGCCAGTGCGCGGCGGACCGGACCGTGGGCGACGAGGCCGCATTCACCGTCATCGGCATCCTTCCCGGCCCCACGACTCCGACTCCGAGTGTGTCCTCGGCCACCCCCAGCCAGAATCCCCGCCCCGACGGCCACGTCCCCCTGGGCCTGATCGTCGGCTCCTGCATGCTCGGCGCGGCCGTGCTGGCCGCCGCGGCGTACGTGTTCGTCACCCACCGCCCCCGCGGGCCTCGCTGGGTCCACCAGCACGTGGACTACCGGCCGGGCGCCGCCCCCGTGGCGACGGACGTGGCCGAGCCCTCCGGCACCGGCGGCGGCCCGCCGACCCGCTCCGTACGGCTGGAACCGCACCCGGACCCGGGTGACCAGACCCTGGAGGAGGACTCATGACCACGGCTCCCGTCATCGAGCCCCTCACCGTCCGGGCCCTGCTGCTCGGCGCCGAGGGGCAGGCCCCCGAAGCGCTCGCCGACGCCCTGCACGCCCATGGCGCGGTGGCGGGCACCCTCCCGGGCGTAGCCGGCCTGACCTCCGCGGCGGACCGGGCCGTGGAGCGCGAGCTGGCCAACGTCGTCAACGGCTTCCTGGACCTCGACCTCGTCTCCCTGGTGGCGTCGGGCTGGTCCAAGTCCCAGGCCCTCAAGGAGGCCGCGCGCCGCACGCGCCGGTATCCCGGCAGCGAGGAGGTCGTCGCGCTCGCCACCCACAGCATCACCTCCGCCCACCACCCGTCGGTGGACCTCCTCGTGGACGGTGCCCGGGCCGCCACCGTCGGCGTGGATCTCACCGTGCACTTCCGGATCTCCGGGCTCGTCGCGGCCGTCCGCGACGGCCTGCTGGTCGCCGTCCACAGCGGGCAGTGCGCGGTGGAGGCCGAACTCGCGGTGCGGGACGCCGTGGTCGCCTCCCGCGAGGGGCGGCTGGACCTCCCCGCCACGCTGCGTCTGCGCGAGCCGATCGACCTGCTGCCGCCCCGGCCGCCCGTCCCGCCCACGGCGTCGGCCGCGCCCCTCCCCCCGCCCCCGCCGCTCCCGCCGGCTCACTGAGGTCGCGGGTAGACCCTGGACTGCTTCACACTGCCGAAGGCGAAGCTCGACTCGATCGACGCGATGCCCGGAATGGCGTGAATCCGATGCCGCACCAGGGCCTCGTAGGCCTCCAGGCTTTCGATCACGACGCGCAGCAGATAGTCGCTGCTGCCCGCCATCAGGTAGCAGTCCTGGATGTGCTCGATGACCGCGACGTGCTCCTCGAAGATCCGGACCGCCTCCGCGGTGTGGCGTTCCAGCCGTATCCGGACGAACACGGTGATCGGGAGGCCGAAGGCGACCTGGTCGACCATGGCGGTGTAACCGCGGATCAGGCCGGCCTCCTCCAGGCGCCGCACCCGGCGCAGACAGGGTGACGGGGACAGCCTGACCCGGTCGGCCAGTTCCTGGTTGGACAGCCGTCCGTCGGCCTGCAACTCCCGGATGATCTGCAGGTCGACCGCGTCCATACCCACTCCACACGCCTCGTTCTTGGCAGATTCTGCCCCCACGCTATGCCTGGGAGGCAGAACTCGCAATCGGCTGCCCCGCACAAGGATCTACCGTTGCCCCGTGGCCGGATCCGGCCCTTTGAGGCTGGAGGAGCCCCCTTGGTGACCGCGAACACCGTGCCCGCGACGGCACCCCCGCAGGGCGCTCCCGCGGCCCGCCGCGGGCTCTCCCCGCAGGCCCGGGGAACCCTGGCCCTGGTGGTGACCGTGCTGATCTGGGCGGCCTTCGCCCTCAGCGCCCGCGCCCTCGCCTCCTCCTCCCTGCGGCCCGCCGACGCCGCCCTGCTGCGCTTCGGCGTCCCGCTCGTCGTCCTGGCGCCCGCACTGTGGCGGCGGCGCCGGCAGCTCGCCGCCGTCCGGCCGGCCGCCGCGCTCAAGATCATCTGCGGTGCGGGGGTGCCGTTCTTCCTGGCGGCCATGTACGGCGGCTCGCTGACCTCGGCGGCCTTCGTCGGCTCGATCGTTCCCGGCATGGTCCCGCTGTTCGTCTCCGCGCTCGTGATCGCCGGCGGCCGCGGCGCGCCCCGGGGCACCCAGACCGCCGGGCTCGCCCTGATCGCGACGGGCGTGGTGGCCCTGGTCTGGCGCTACGTCGTCCCGCTCGACACGGGGGTGCTCGCCGGCGCCGGCATCCTGCTCGTGGCCAGCGGGCTGTGGGCCCTCTACACGGTGGGCCTCAAGGAGGTGGACCTCGACCCCGTCGGATCGATCGGCCTGCTGTGCCTGCCCTCTTTCGCCGTGATGGCCGTACTGGCCCTGGCCGGGGTGCTCCCCACCGGCCTCGGATCCGCCGCGGGCAGTGACATCGTCCTGTTCCTGGTGGTGCAGGGGTTGGGGGTGGGCCTGTGCGCGGGTCTGCTGTACGCCTTCGCCATCCGCAGGCTCGGCGCGGAGCGCGCCTCCGTCGGCGGGAGCCTCAGCCCCGTCGCCGTGGTGCTGCTCGCCGTCCCCCTGCTCCACGAGTCGCCGACCGCCGCCGTGCTCCTCGGCGTCCCCCTCATCACCGCGGGTGTGGTCCTGGCCAACCGTCGGCCCCGGCCCCGGACCGCGCCCGTTCCCGTCCCCGTTCCCGCCGATCCCGAGTCCGAGGTCTCCGTAGATGCTTGAGCTGCTCCTCCCGCCGCCCGTCGACCCGCTGTGGGACCTGACCGAGGCTTACGGGGCCGACGCCCGGCCCGAGCGCCTGAACCTCGTCCTCGGCGTCTACCGCGACCACACGGGCGGCACCCCGGTCATGACGGCCGTGCGCGAGGCCGAGATACGCCTGGCGCAGCGGTCCGCCTCGAAGGAGTACCGGGGGCTCTCCGGCAACACCGCCTTCAACCGCGCGATGGTCTCGATGGTGCTGGGCTCGGCCCCCGGCGGCGCGGCCGAGCGGGCCGTGGCGGTCCAGACCGTCGCGGGCAGCGGCGCGCTGCGGCTGCTGGCCGACCTGGTCTGCCGGACCCGCCCGGGCACCACGGTGTGGATCAGCGACCCGGCGTACGTCAACCACCGGCCCATCCTGGAGGCGGCCGGGCTGAACGTGCGCACGTACGGCTGGCTCGACGCGGAGGGCGGCTTCGACGCCGACGGCATGCTGGGGGGCCTGGCGCAGGCGCGCCGGGACGACGTGGTCCTGCTGCAGGGCTGCTGCCACAACCCCACCGGGGTCGATCCCTCGGCCCAGGTCTGGGAGGCGCTGGCCGAACTGGCCGTGCGCGCGGGCTGGGTCCCGTTCGTCGACCTCGCGTACCACGGGCTCGGCGACGGCCTGGAAGCGGACCTGGCGGCCACGCGGATGCTCGCGGAGCGGGTGCCGGAGATGCTCGTCGCGGTGAGCTGTTCGAAGAACTTCGGCCTCTACAGCGACCGTACCGGCTGCGCCATCGTGGTCGGGGCGTCCCGGGGCTCGCTGCGGCACGTGGAGACGGCGCTGCAGAACGCGGCCCGCACGCTCTACTCCATGCCCCCGGAGCACGGCGCCGCGGTCGTGGCCGCGGTCTTGGAGGACGACGGGCTGCGGGCCGCCTGGCGCGGTGAGCTGGAGGCCATGCGCGGGCGGATCGAGGCCAACCGGTCGGGTCTGGCGGACGAATTGAGCGCGCTCGGGTGGGACCGGCAGGCGCAGGTGCTCGCGCGGCAGAAGGGGATGTTCTCGATGCTGCCGCTCTCGCCGCGTCAGATGCTGCGGCTGCGCAGTGGTTTCGCCATCTACGGGACCACCTCGGGACGGATCAACATCGCGGGGATCCCGGCGCACCGGGTTCCCTGCCTCGCCCGGGGCATCGCGGCGGTTCTCGCCGAGGACACCGACCGGGCCTCCGCCGGGGCCGCCGTCCAGGGCGTCTAGCCCGCGGTTCCCGGTCGTCGCCCTCCGGGCACCGGGAGACGATGGGGTGCGGTACTGCCGGCTCGCGGCCGGTGAGGGGCTCCGATGGCGCGGCCGACGCTTCCGGCCGGCCGTCGTACACGACTTCCAGGACAGGCTCATCGCGCTGGACCTGCGGACCGGCTCCGTGTTGCGGCGAGCCGGGGAGCACCTGCGGCCGTGCGCCTTCGCAGCCGGTGCCGTCGTGGCGGTGAGCGGTGGACCTCACCGCCCGCGGCCCTGCCGCCCTGGGCCCGCGAGCTTGAACGACACACGTGAACTCGGCCTGCACGCCGAGGCGGACGAGTGCGCCGCCGAGCCCGGCGTGGTGGCGGCCCGGACCCGCGAGGCGCGCGGGGCCGTACGGGTCGACGTGGCGGGGCCCTCGATGGAGGTGTTGCCCGAGCCGCCGCAGTCGCCGGAATCGGAACCGGAACCGACTGCCCGCTCCCGCGCGGCCCCGCCGCCTTCGCCGCTCGGTGCCGATGTCGTGGACCACGGGTGGGTGAACTCGCGGTGGAGCTCACTGTTCATCCCGACTCGGACGCGGTCGCCCTGCTGCGGTGGACGTCCCCACGTCCGCCCCGGTCCGGGAGCTCGTACGCGACGACACCGCCGAAGAGCCCGCCCGGGCCAGGAGCATCAGCATGGAACAGGTACGCCTGCTGCGCGTGAGCCGAGGGGCCACGAACGAGACGCTCGCGGAACTGCCGGACGCGGCCGTGCTCAGAGCACTGCACCGGCTCGAACAGGAACGCGGCTCGACAGGAACGCGGCGACCGACGGGGACGTTCCGCCGCACGCCCAGGGCGCGGCGCTCAAGGGGCTGCGCTCCGGGGAGCGGGCCGCCCCTGCGCCTCCGCAGAGCCGGTGTTCCGACCGGCTCGCCCCCGACCCGCTCGGGCATGCCCGCCCGCCGATGGCCGGGAGGACGTTGACCCGCTGGGAGTGGCTCCGTCCAGGCGACATCGGCGGCCGCACCCGCGGGCTGGTGATCGACCCGGGCGAGCCCGGCAAGATGTGGGCGGCGATCGCGGGCGGCGGCGTGTGACGTGCCAGACCGGGGGCGCGTAGCGGGCCGGTCGACGACCTCCCCCGCCGGCCTGGGCGGCTGCTGTTCGTGCTGACCCTGGCCTGGCCCGACTGGATCGAGGAGATCTTCGGCGTCGAACCGGACCAGGGCAGGAGCAGGGCAGCGGAGCCCTCGCATGGGGCATCGTCACGCTCGCCCCCTGCGCCACCGTCACCTTCTCGCTGCTCGCGCGCGGTGAGTACCGCAGGGCTCGGGACCCGTCCCCGCGGTGGACCCGCACCCTGACCTCCATGCGACCTGATGTTCCATCAGGTCATGCGTCCCGGACCCTTGACTCTGCTCGCGGCAGTCGCGATTCTCATGCCCATGCCTGCGCGGGACATGACAAACAACCGGTGCCTCTGACGGTCTGCGTCCTCGACCGCGCCATCCGCTGACGATGACGTGAGTGATGACCTTGAATCGAGACCCGCACCGCAGGCGCCGGCCCCTCGCGGTCCTGGCGCTGCTCCTCACCGTGATGGCCATGGCCCTCGGACCCGCCAACGGCGCCGCCGCCCAGACCGACTGGTGGACCCCGACCGCCCGTCCCGCACCGGACTCCCAGATCAACGTCACGGGCGAGCCGTTCAAGGGGACCGACGCCCAGGGCAATGTCCGGGGCTTCGTCGACGCCCACGACCACATCATGTCCAACGAGGGCTTCGGCGGCCGCCTGATCTGCGGCAAGCCGTTCTCCGAGCAGGGCGTGGCCGACGCGCTCAAGGACTGCCCCGAGCACTACCCCGACGGCTCGCTGGCGATCTTCGACTTCATCACCAAGGGAGGTGACGGCAAGCACGACCCGAACGGCTGGCCGACGTTCAAGGACTGGCCCGCCCACGACTCGCTCACCCACCAGCAGAACTACTACGCCTGGATCGAGCGCGCCTGGCGCGGCGGTCAGCGGGTCCTGGTCAACGACCTGGTCACCAACGGGGTGATCTGCTCGGTCTACTTCTTCAAGGACCGCGGCTGCGACGAGATGACCGCCATCCGCCTGGAGGCGCAGAAGACGTACGACATGCAGGCCTACGTCGACAAGATGTACGGCGGGCCGGGCAAGGGCTGGTTCCGGATCGTCACCGACTCGGCGCAGGCCCGCGAGGTCGTCCAGCAGGGCAAACTCGCCGTGGTTCTCGGGGTCGAGACCTCCGAGCCGTTCGGCTGCAAGCAGATCCTGGACATCGCCCAGTGCAGCAAGGAGGACATCGACCGCGGCCTCGACGAGCTCTACCGGATCGGCGTGCGCAGCATGTTCCTGTGCCACAAGTTCGACAACGCCCTGTGCGGGGTCCGCTTCGACGAAGGCGCCCTCGGCACGGCCATCAACGTCGGCCAGTTCCTGTCGACGGGGACCTTCTGGCGGACCGAGAAGTGCGCCGGGCCCCAGCACGACAACCCCATCGGCCTCGCAGCGGCACCGAACGCCCAGAAGGAGCTGCCGGCCGGGGTGAGCGTCCCCGCGTACGCCGCCGACGCCCAGTGCAACGCCCGCGGGCTGACCGACCTCGGCGCCT
Source organism: Streptomyces sp. NPDC044571 (assembly GCF_040647115.1). Taxonomy (NCBI): domain Bacteria; kingdom Bacillati; phylum Actinomycetota; class Actinomycetes; order Kitasatosporales; family Streptomycetaceae; genus Streptomyces; species Streptomyces sp. NPDC044571. Next base: position 59,026 of record NZ_JBEZBN010000032.1, on the reverse strand, counting down.
ACGCGGTGCGCGGCATGATGAAGCGCAAGATGATGCTGGAGATCGACCACATGGGCGTCAAGGCGGCGGGTCAGGCCTTCGACATCATGGAGTCCCAGTCGTACCCGGGGGTGATCTCCTCCCACAGCTGGATGGACCTCGACTGGATCGAGCGGGTGTACAAGCTCGGCGGCTTCGTCGCCCAGTACATGAACGGCTCCGAGGCCTTCAGCGCCGAGGCCAAGCGCACGGACGCGTTGCGCGACAAGTACCAGGTGGGCTACGGCTTCGGCACCGACATGAACGGCGTCGGCGGCTGGCCCGGCCCCCGCGGCGCCACCACCCCGAACCCCGTGCACTATCCCTTCCGCAGCACCGACGGCGGCTCGGTCATCGACCGGCAGACCACCGGGCAGCGCGCGTGGGACCTCAACACCGACGGCGCCGCGCACTACGGCTTGGTCCCGGACTGGATCGAGGACATCCGGCTGGTCGGCGGCCAGGGCGTGGTGGACGACCTCTTCAAGGGCGCCGAGTCCTACCTGCGCACCTGGGGCGCCTCCGAACGGCACCGGGCCGGCGTGAACCTCGCCTCCGGCGCCGCCGCCTCGGCCGGCTCCGCGGAGTGGAACCCGTTCACCAGCTACGCGCCCGACCGCGCCGTGGACGGCAACCCGGGCACCCGCTGGGCCAGCGACTGGAGCGACGACCAGTGGCTGCGGATCGACCTCGGCTCCCCGAGCCTGGTCGGCCGGGTCACCCTCGACTGGGAGCGCGCGTACGGGAGGTCGTACCGCATCGAGGTGTCGGCCGACGGGGCGAACTGGCAGAGCGTGTGGTCGACGACCGCGGGCGACGGCGGTCTGGACACGGCACGGTTCACCGGTGTCCCGGCCCGCTACGTACGGGTCCACGGACTGGGCCGCGGCACGCAGTGGGGCTACTCCCTCCACGAGGTCGGCGTCTACAGCGGCTGACCCGCGGACCGGCCGGCGGCCGGACCGGGTCGGGGCTGCACGCAGCACCAGGAGCACCGGCAGCACCACGGGACAGGGGACGCGGATGGCACGGATGCCGTTGGCCGAGCGGCGCCGGCAGCTGACGGAGGCGGCCATCCGCGCCATGACCCGCGACGGGGTCTCCAGGACCACGACCCGGTCCATCGCCGCCGAGGCGGGCACCTCGCTGAGCGTTTTCCACTACTGCTTCGACTCCAAGCAGGCACTGCTCGAATCCGTCATCGAAACGATCACCGAGCACTGCGTCACGGTGGTCAAGGAGGCCATCCGGCCGAAGGCCACCCTGCGGGAGACCGTCCGGGCCGGCTTCCAGGCGTACTGGGACCACGTCTGCGCCCACCCGGGCGAGCACATGCTGACGTACGAGCTGACGCAGTACGCCCTGCGCCAGCCCGGCTTCGACCACCTGGCCCGGCGGCAGTACGAGCTGTACGGCGCGACGTACGCCGAGCTCATCGAAGAGGTCCGCCGCGGCGACGCGGAGTTCCGGCTCCACGTCCCCGTCCCCGTCCTGGCCCGCTACCTGGCGGCGATGACGGACGGGCTCACCCTGAACTACCTCGTCCTCGGCGACGAGGCGGCCGCGGCGGACATCCTCGGCATGGTCACCGCCCACGTCGCCGCCCTCGTCGCACCGCAGCCGGCGACGGGCTAGTCCTCGGCGCGCTGGGTCACCGGGGCGCTGCTCTCGTCGCCGAGGAACTCGTACCAGCGGCGCTGCAGGCACAGGTAGCGGGTGTCCGCCTCGGCCAGGGCCAGGAACGAGTCCACCGTGGCGGCGAGCCGTTCGCGCAGGCCCGGTTCGCTCAGGTCACCGTCCTCGCCGAAGGCAGAGTGCGCCATGGCCAGGCTGAACATGTCGGGGTACACCCGCGCCCCGAGGTGTTCGAGCGGGACGCGCAGCGCCCACAGGCCCCGGTTGCCGCCGACCATCGACGGAGAGGCGGAGACGAGCAGGGTCTGCTTGTCCTTGAAGGGCTGCGGCCGGAAACGGGACACCCAGTCGACGGCGTTCTTCAGGACGCCGGGCACCGAGGCGTTGTACTCGGGTGAGGCGATCACCAGGGCCTGCGCGGTGAGCAGCCGCTCGCGCAGGGCGGCCGCCCCGGGCGGCGGGCCCTGCTCCTCCTCCGTGTCGCCGTCGTAGACCGGCATCTCGAACTCCCGGATCCGGGCGAGGTCCACGACGGCCCCCGAGCGCTCCACCTGCCCGGCGACGAGTGCGGCCAGCCGGGCGTTGACGGAGGCCCGGCGGGAGGAGCCGGCCAGGACGAGGACCCGCAGGGGGCCCGGTCCGCCGGTCACGCCCATGTCGCCCGTTTCGGTCACGTCGCTCACATCGCGGACCGTACGCCACCCGGTCCGCGCGGCCCGTCGGCGGCGGAGCCGCCTCGCTGGGCGTCACCCCAACGGCGTCGACGACGTCATTCCGGGGCCGGGTGGGCCTCCGGGTGGGCGTCCCACCACAGGCGGTGGAAGGGGTTGTTGTCGACATTGGCCAGGTAGGCCCCTGCCGCCGCCCGGTAGAGGAGTTCCGCCTGCCGCGCCGAGACCGCCGAGCGGTTCCAGGCGAGGCGGATGCGGCCGGTGATCGGGGCGCCGAACAGCGGGCGCATCACCGTGCCCGCCGCCGGCGGCGCCGTGGGCTGGGTCAGCGAGATCGCGCGGCCCGCCGCGATCAGGTCGTGGTGCATCTTGCGGTCGGTGATCCGGTAGCGCAGGGAGGGGACGAAACCGGCCTTCGCGCAGGCCGCGACCAGGGCTTCGGGGCCGCCGTCGTCATCCTCCACCAGCGTCATCCACTGCTCGCCGGCCAGGTCGGCCAGATCGAGGACCTCCCGGGCCGCGAGGGGGTGGTGCTCCGACATCCGGATGCAGAACGGCTCCTTGCCGACCAGGGTCCGGGCCACGGTGCCGGCGGGCAGCGGGACCTCGTGGTCGTTCACCTCGCCGTAGACGACGAGGTCGTAGCGGCCCGCGCCGAGCATCCGTACCAGGGCCGTCACCGAGTCCTCCTGGTACAGGGCGATCTCCCGCCCGGCCAGGGCCAGGTCGGTCTGCGCGAGCAGGCCGTCGAGCAGCACGAGCAGGATGCAGCCGAGCCGCAAGGGGGTGTCGGCCGCCATCGCGCGGGTCTCCGCGCCGAGGGCGTCCATCTCGCTGAGGACGCGGCGCGCCTTGGCCAGGACGTACTCGCCCAGCGGGGTGGGTTCGACCCCGTGCCGGCCGCGGACGAAGAGTTCGCCGCCGGTGACCCGTTCGATGCGCCGCAACTGCGCGGAGAGGGCCGGCTGGGAGACCCCCAACCGTCGCGCCGCGCCGCCCAGGCTGCCGGCTTCCGCTATCTGGCAGACGGCGTGCAGATGTCTCAACTCCAGCTGCATCCCGGCAGCTTACGCAGCGTGACTCAACCGCACCATAACGCGCGTCTTATGTGCGCAGGGATGTCCCAATCTCGCCATGTCCACGCCCATACTCGGCGCGAACAGCCAGCCGGAACCCCCCACACACGATCGGAGTGGACTCTTGCAGCCCACCAGATGGATGGCTTCCGTGGCGGCCATGGCGCTGACCGCGAGTCTCGCCGGCACCCTGGCCGGCACCGCGTCCGCCGCCCCACAGGCCGCTTCCCCGACGGCCCCGCAGCCCACCGCCGCCGAGCGCGCGGTCGCCGCCGCCGACGCGGCGGTCGGGAGCGGACTGGACTCCCTCGTCAACTCGCCCCAGCAGCAGTACGACCGGCGCCTGGTCACCCCCTGGGTGCAGGACCTGTACTCCGTGGCGTACGAGCGCACCTACCGCGGCCTGCCGGTCGTCGGCGGCGACGCGGTCGTCCTCGCCGACGGCCACGGCCGGGTGCGCGCCGTGCAGTCGGCCTCGGCCACGGTCATCGACGTGGCGACCACCCCCTCCGTCACCGCACAGGCGGCCGAGACCGTCTCGCGGGCGGAGCTGGCGAAGGTCGACACGGTCCTGGAGCGCCGCCTCGTCGTCCGGCTCAAGGACGACCGGCCGGTCCTGGCCTGGGAGACCGTCCTCTCCGGCAGCACCCGGACCGCGCCCAGCAAGCTCCACGTCTTCGTGGACGCCCGCACCGGCAAGGTCGTCGACCGCCACGACGAGGTGGTGGCGGGCAGCGGCACCAGCAAATGGAACGGCCCGAACCCGCTCACCGTCGACACCACGGCCTCGGGCGGCTCGTACTCCCTGCGCGACCCCAACCGGGCCGGTCTGAGCTGTGCGGACTACGGCACCGGCAGCGTCTTCACCAAGTCCTCCGACTCCTGGGGCACGGGCAACCCGACCTCCAAGGAGACCGGCTGCACGGACCTCATGTTCGCCGCGCAGAAGCAGTGGGACATGCTGGGCCAGTGGCTGGGCCGCAACGGCGTCAGCGGCAACGGGCGCAGCTTCCCCGGCAAGGTCGGCCTCGGCGACCTCAACGCCTACTGGGACGGCAGCTCGGTCACCATCGGGCACAACAGCGCGAACGAGTGGATCGCCGGGGTGGACGTGGTGGCCCACGAGTACGGGCACGCCATCGACTCCAACACCCCCGGCGGCACCAGCGGCCAGGAGGCCGGGCTGGGCGAGGCCACCGGTGACATCTTCGGGGCGCTCACCGAGGCGTACGTCAACGAGCCGGCCCCCTACGACACTCCCGACTACACCGTCGGCGAGATGATCAACCTCCAGGGCCGCGGGCCGATCCGCAACATGTACAACCCGCCGGCCGTCAACAACGACCCGGCCTGCTACAGCTCCGCGATACCCGGCACCGAGGTGCACAAGGCCGCGGGTCCGCTGAACCACTGGTTCTACCTGCTCGCCGAGGGCAGCAGCCCGGGCGGCGGCAAGCCGGACAGCCCCACCTGCAACCAGTCCGCGGTCACCGGCGTGGGCGTGCAGAACGCCGGAAAGATCTTCTACGGCGGCATGCTGCTCAAGACCAGCAGCATGTCCTACAAGAAGTACCGCACGGCGACCCTGAGTTCCGCCAAGTCGCTGGACCCGGCCACCTGCAACCTGTTCAACCGCACCAAGGCCGCCTGGGACGCCATCAGCGTGCCCGCCCAGTCCGGTGACCCGACCTGCACCCCGAGCGGCCAGAACGACGACTTCTCGCTGGCGCTGAACCCGTCGTCGGGCACCGTCCAGCAGGGCGGCTCGGTCACCACCACCGTGGCCACGAGCACCACCACCGGCCAGGCCCAGCAGGTGACCCTCACCGCCACCGGCCTCCCGTCCGGGGTGACCGCCTCCTTCAACCCGGCCACCGTGCAGTCCGGCCAGTCCTCGACGCTGACGCTCTCCGCGAGCTCGGCCGCGGCGCCCGGCGCCTCCACCGTCACGGTCAAGGGCCAGGGCCCGAGCCTGGCGCACACCGTGGACTACGCCCTCAATGTCGGCGGCACCCAGCCCGGCACGGACCCGCCGAACATCAACGTGGCCAACGTCCAGGCGCACCTGACCCAGCTGAACACCATCGCCTCGCAGAACGGCGGCAACCGCCGTGCGGGCAGCGCGGGCCACACCCAGTCCCTGGCGTACATCAAGGGCAAGCTCCAGGCGGCCGGCTACACGGTCACCGAGCAGAACTGCACCTCCTGCACCTATCCTTCGAACAACCTGATCGCGGACTGGCCCGGCGGCCCCGCGGACAAGACCGTCATGTTCGGCGCCCACCTCGACGGCGTCTCGGCGGGCCCCGGCATCAACGACAACGGTTCGGGCTCCGCGACCCTGCTGGAGAACGCGCTCGTCCTCGCGCAGAAGAACCCCACGATGACGCAGCACGTGCGCTTCGCCTGGTGGACCGACGAGGAGCAGGGCCTGAACGGCTCCGAGTTCTACGTGGGGCGGCTCAGCAGCGCCGAGAAATCCGCCATTAAGGGCTACTACAACTTCGACATGGTCGGCTCGCCCAACGGCGGCTACTTCATCAACAACCTGAACTCCGCCACGGCCGCGCCCCTGAAGGCGTACTGGGCCTCGCTGAACCTCGCCCCCGAGGAGAACACCGAGGGCCAGGGCCGCAGTGACGACTACTCGTTCCAGCAGGGCGGCATCCCGACCTCCGGCTACGCGGCCGGGGCCAGCGCCCGCAAGACCTCGGCGCAGGCGGCGAAGTGGGGCGGCACCGCGAACGCCGCGTACGACTCCTGCTACCACAGCTCCTGCGACACGGCGAACAACATCAACGCCACGGTCCTGGACCGCAGTGCCGACGGCGTGGCCTACGCGATCTGGAAGCAGGCCGTGGGCGGGGACACCCCGGCGCAGGACTTCTCCCTCAGCGCCTCCCCCGCCGCCGGCACCGCCAACCCGGGTGGCAGCGTCACCTCCACCCTCGGCACCACGACCGTGAGCGGCAGCCCGCAGACGCTCGCCCTCTCGGTCTCCGGCGCCCCCGCCGGGGTGACCGCGACGCTCAGCCCCTCCTCCGTGCAGTCCGGCAGCTCCTCCACGCTCTCGGTGCAGGTCGGCGCGGGCGCCGCGCAGGGCACGTACACCCTGACCCTCACCGGCACCGGCACGGTCAGCCACAGCACCACCTACACCCTGACGGTCGGGGGCGGCGGCGGGACCTGCACCCCGCGCCAGGTCGTCGCCAACGGCGGCTTCGAGAACGGCAGCAGCCCGTGGACGGCGACGTCCGGGGTCATCACCAACCAGTCCGGCGAGGTCGCGCACGGCGGGGCGTACATGGCGTGGCTGAACGGCTGGGGTTCCGCACGGACAGACAGCGCGTCGCAGTCGCTCACCCTCCCCTCCGGCTGCGCCTCGGGCCGGCTCACCTTCTACCTGCACATCGACACGGACGAGACCGAGGACGTCGTCTACGACACCTTCACGGTCTCGGTCGGCGGCCAGACACTGGAGAGCTTCTCCAACGTCGACGCGGCCACCGGCTACGTACTGAAGAGCTACGACGTCTCCCGTTTCGCCGGGCAGACCGTCACCCTGCGGTTCCAGGGCGTGGAGGACCCGTCCCTCCAGACCTCGTTCGTCGTGGACGACGTGGCCCTCCAGGTGAGCTGACGGCCGCCTGAGTCGGACCGGCGAGCGGCATGCGCCCCCGCGCATGCCGCTCGTCTCAGTACGGGCGCGGTGACATGACGTGCGGCTCGGCGTCCGGGGCGGCCAGGACGCAGCGGGGGACGCCCGGGCCGGGTGTCGTGCGGACGGACACCGGGGTCGGCGGATCGGTCGGCAGCTCGACCTGCACGGTGACGGGGCGGTCGGCCTGCGTGGTGCCGTGACCGGTCTCCTTGCCGTCGACGAGGATCTCCACTTCGACCCGGCGGCCGGTCTCGACGGTGGCGCTGACGGAGTGCCCCGCATGATCGATCTGGAAGTGATGGCGTCGTCTCATGGCTCGCCTCCGACCGGGCACACCGTTCCTGCGTCCAGCGTAGTCCCGGGCCCACCTGCCCGCAGCGCGCTGATCAACGCCGGTGGCGGGGGACTGTTTTGGTTTGGCGCCCGATCCTCAATACGATCCGGCGATGATCACAAGAAAATGGGTGGCGGCCGGGGCCTGCGGCCTGTGGGCCACCCTGGCGGTCGGGCTCTTCCCGGCGAACGCCGCCGCCGGCGAACCGGTGGCGAAGGAGTCCCCCAAGGTCGAGCTGGTGCTGGACGTCAGCGGCTCGATGCGGGCGACCGACATCGACGGCAAGTCCCGCATGGCCGCGGCGAAGCAGGCGTTCAACGAGGTACTGGACGCCACCCCGGACGAGGTGCAGCTCGGCATACGCACCCTCGGGGCCACCTATCCCGGTGACGACCGGCAGCTCGGCTGCAAGGACACCAAGCAGCTCTACCCGGTCGGAAAACTCGACCGGACCGAGGCGAAGACGGCGGTGGCCACCCTGGCCCCCACGGGCTGGACCCCCATCGGACCGGCGCTGCTCGGGGCGGCCGAGGACCTCAAGGGCGGCGACGCCACCCGGCGGATCGTCCTCATCACGGACGGCGAGGACACCTGCGCCCCGCTCGACCCGTGCGAGGTGGCCCGCGACATCGCGGCCCAGGGCATCCACCTGGTCATCGACACACTCGGGCTCGTCCCGGACGCCAAGACCCGCGACCAGCTCGTCTGCATCGCCGAGGCCACTGGCGGCACCTACACCTCGGTCCAGCACACCGCCGAACTCTCCGGCCGGGTCCGCCAGCTGGTGGACCGGGCCGCCACCCCGGTCGTCACCCCGGTGGCGACCGAGGGGGCCAAGCAGTGCCAGGGCGCACCGCAGCTCGGAGCCGGCCTCTACAGCGACCGCGAGGCCTTCGGTGAGCACCGCTGGTACCGGGTGGACGTCAAGCCCGGCCAGGAGCTGCGCGCCTCGGTGAGCATCGCCGCCGACCGCGCGGTCAACCGGGACTACGGGATCCTGCTGCGGGCGACGACCGTGCACGGGCGGGAGATCGTCCGGGGCGCGGAGGCGGGTGACGGCCGCACCGACATGATCTCGACCGGACTGCGCTACCCGAAGGCCGAGGTCGACGACGAGGACGCGAACGGCAGCGGGGACGGCAAGCCGGCCACCGAGACGGTCTGCCTGCAGATCAGCAACTCCTTCTCGGCCCCCGCCTCGGTCAAGACCACCCCGGGCCTGCCCGTCGAACTGACCATCGACCTGGTGGACGGCCCCGACGACACCGCCGACGCGGCGGCCTTCGGGCTCGGCCGCGGCTGGTGGCTGCTCGGCGTGCTGGTGCTCGCGGGCCTCGTGGCGGGCCTGGTGTGGGGCTGGATCTCCCGCTGGCGTATCTCGGTCTGGAGGACGAACTGATGCGTACCGTACGCATACTGGCCGCTGCGGCACTGGCCGCCGGCGCGGTGCTGGGCGCGGGTGGCGCGGCCGCGGCCGACACCCCGGCCCCGAGTGCCAGTCCGAGCGGCAAGGCGTCCGGGCCGACCGAGGCCGGCACGGCCTTCCGTACGGCCACGCCGGTCCGGCCGGGCCAGCGGGCCACGGCCGACGCGTCCACCGGCGATTACCTCTACTGGGTGCTGCCGCTGGACTCGGGACAGCGGGCCACCGTACGGGCCCGGGTGAAGCTGCCTGCGTCGGCCGACCGGCACGGCGCCTCGACCTGGCAGCTCGACGTGTACGACGGGCTGCGCCGCCGTCAGGCCTGTACCTACGGGAAGCAGACCGGGGCGGCGGCCAAGGAGGCCGCTTCGGTGGAGCTGTCCTGCACCCTGCGGCCCGTCCGGCCCGGGGCGGAGCCGTGGGCGAACGATCCCCTGCCCGGGAGCTACTACGTACGCCTGACCGTCCTGGACGTGGTGCAGGAGGACCTCGGCCAGCCGGTGCGGGCCGAGATCGAGACGAGCGTCTCGGACACGGGCGGCGCCTTCGCGGTGGACGGGGCGCTCGCCGCTCCGCTCGTGCCCGGGATCACGGCGCAGCGGGCCGACGCGAAGGGTTCGGCGAAGAAGCAGCCGGCCGCCGTCGGCGAGCCGGAGGGCGGCTGGTCCGGCGGACGGTGGTCCGACCGCTGGATCTGGACCGCGGCCGGTGGCGTCCTCGGTGCCCTCGCGGGCGTTTTCGGGTACTCCCTCACGCGCGGCCGGGGCCGCCCCTCGCGGGTGCCGCCGGGCAGCTGACCGGACGGCGCGGCATCACCCGGGCCTGCGGCATCGCCCGGGCATGACGAGGGCCGTGCCGGGCGGGCGCCGGCGGGGGGGGGGCGGGGGGGCCGGTGGGCCGGGGCGGCGGGCGGGGGGGGGGGGGGGCCGGGGGCGGGGGGGGGGGGGGGCCCCCCCCCCCCCCGGGGGGGCGGGGCTGCGCGACCGCCCGGGGGCCCCGGCCGGGCCGCCGCGGGGGTGCTGGCGCCAGCGGGTCTCAGCCCCCGCCGGGGGGGGGCCGCCCCGCGCGGCCGCCCGCCGGCGCTCCCCCAGCCCCCCACGCACGTACGTTTCCACCGCATCCCACGCACCAGGAGCACCGCACCGATGCGCACACGACACGTTTTCTCCGCCCTGACCGGGCTCGGGTTCCTGTTCCTGTTCCTCGTCCGGGCACTGGCCGTGCCCACCCCTGCCCAGGCCCACGGCGACACCGTGAAGGTCGTCGTGACGGGGCAGCGGGAGGGCCGTGTCACCACCGAGATCACCTGGGAGAACGACGGCGACGCCATCGAGGAGGCGGTCGCCGCCACCGTGAACGCGTCCAGCATCGACGGCTCCCGGTCGATGGGCCCCTGGCGGCTGGTCCGCGATGCGGGCACCCGTACGGGCTGGAGCACCGCCGAGGCGCTCCCGCCCGGCACCTGGAAGGTCACCGTCGACGTGGGCTTCCCCTCCCTCGGGCACGGTGAGCGCGAGGTGGCCGTACCGGTGACCGATCCGGTCCCGTCCGCCGCGCCGTCCACGGCTCCGTCCTCGCCGGCCGCACCGTCGGCCTCTGCCACCACGCCCGTGGTGCCGTCCGCGGCTCAGCCGCAGATCCCGGCGCCGTCCGCCTCACCGGCCGACGGCAAGGGCGGGCAGGACCGTACGGTGTGGTGGACGACCGCCGGTGTGGCGGTGATCGCCCTCGCGGGCGCCGCGGCCGGTGTGCTGCTGCGCCGGGCCCGGGCCCGCAGGCGCTGACGGACCTGACAACCAAACGGGCGTGCGTTGACAGCGGAATCCGCCGTGCCGTTCATTCGGTGCATGGACATCACCACCGCCGCCGCCGTGCGATCCACCCTCCGCGTCGTCCGTCCCTTCCACACGTACGAGGGTGAGGGCTTCCCGGTCCGCCGCCCCTTCCCGCAGCCGGAACTGCCCCTGGTCGACCCCTTCCTGATGGTGGACCAGGTCGGCCCGCACGTCCTCGGCCCGGGCGAGGCCAAGGGTGCGCCGCCGCATCCGCACCGCGGGTTCGAGACCATCCAGTACGTCATCGAGGGCGCCATGGAGGACATCGACTCCGAGGGCCACAAGCGCGTCATGGACGCCGGTGAGGTCCAGTGGCTCACCGCCGGTTCGGGTCTGGTCCACCTCGCCCGCCCGACCCCCGAACTGCTCGCCGAGGGCGGACCGCAGCACCTGCTGCAGATCTGGGTCAACCTGCCGGCCCGCCTCAAGGCGACCCCGCCGCGGGTCCAGTACGGCTCCCCGGCCGACATTCCGACCGTCACCACGGAGGACGGCGGCGCCCGGCTCACCGTGATCACCGGTAGCACCCACGGTGTGCGCGGCCCCTTCGAGACCCACACCCCGGTCCTCGTGGTGCACGCCCGCCTCGCGGCGGGCGGCCGAGCCGAGTTCACCGTACCGACCGGGCACAACGCCATGCTGTACGTGCTGTCCGGCACTGCGGCCACCCCCGACGCACAGCTCCCCGACGGCCACCTCGCGATCCTCGGCCGCGATGCGGAACGCTTCACGGTCGAGGCCCCGGAGGCGGCCGCCGAGGTGCTGGTGCTGGCCGGTGAGCCGATCGGCGAACCCGTCGCCCGCAGCGGTCCCTTCGTCATGAACACCGCTGCCGAGATCCGCCAGGCCCAGCTGGACTACCAGCGGGGCCTGATGGGCCACATCGACCTCTAGCGGTCGGCGTTCGGCTCCACTGGTCCCCGGACGGTGTGGGCCGCGCAGGGAGTTGCGGTGCCGCCCGAGCCGAGCAGGAGGGGACCGCTCGTACGGGACAGGGTCACCGGTCCGGTGAGCCGCGACCCGCAGACGGTGACGGCCAGGGCGCCGTCGGAGCAGAGCGGACCGTCGATCTCGGCGTCCGTCACGGCCAGCGCCCCGCCCGCGACGGTCAGCGGTCCGTGATGCGCGGTGGTGAGGCACGGCTCGGTGAATCCGACGGTGAGACCGGTGGGCTCCGCCGTGGCGGCGGGAACGAGCACCGGGTCTCCGTCGTAGGTGGCGGTGACGGGGTGGCTGCCCGGCTGGAAGGCACTCGTGGTGAAGTGGCCCGGCCGCCGTCCAGCGGAACGGTGGCCAGCTGCCTCGTGCCGTCCGTGAAGGTGACGGCTCCGGTCGGGTGCCCGCCGCGGGGTTCGCCGGGGCGACCACCACCGTCACCGTGACGGGATGGCCGAACAGCGGGCTGACCGTGTCCGCGGTGAGCGAGAGCGAGGTCCCGTACCGGTAGGTGACGACGGCCTTGCCGTCGCCGTGCCGGACGCCGCTGAGCAGGGAGACTGCGGATGCGGACGGCGCCGCGAAGCCGCTTCCGCCGGCGCCGTGGCCGGTGCCGCCGGGTCGGGCGCACTCGCCGTGGCGGGAGGTACCGGAGCTTCCGTGGGCGCCCAGGGTGATCTGGAGCTGCTGCCCCGGGTGCACGGGGAGGGTGGCCCGGGTCTCGCCGCCGAGTCCGCCGGGGGCGCCCGTGTTGGCGGGATTGGGGGCGACGAAGCCGGCTGCGCTGCCGCCTTTGGCTCCGTACAGGTCGACGTCTATCGCGCCGACGCCGTCAGGCACGGTGAAGGTGTCCGTCCCCGTGGTGGTGTACGTACAGGTGCGGGTGATGCGGTGAAGGTCCCGCCGGCGCCGCAGGGGGGCGGAGGAGGCCGCCGGGTCGGCGGCGGCCGCGGTCACGGGGGTGAGGACGGCGGCGAGCAGGCCGGCCGCGCTGAACGCGATCAGCGTCCAGGACCGGGACATGCGGGACCATGACGTGAGTGCGCGGAAATCGGTGAAGTTGGTGGTCGTCACGCTAAACCGGCATCCAGGGCAGCATCCACCTGGCTGTTTGCCGGTCTTCACTGGCAGATGCGGAACGCCGCGAGGCTCGGTCAGTCGCGGAAAAACCCGGTGCGCGCCGGTTTCGCCCGATCTACGCTGCCGGGATGAGTACCCGTACCTTCCGGATCACCGTCCGCGGCTCCTTCGGCGCGCTGACCGAAGCGCAGCGCGCCGAGCTCGCCGCCGCCGCACCGCAGCACGACATGCTCCACGCCACGTTCACCGCCGAGGGCCACCTCACGTACGACGCGGACCTGACGGCCCGGCCGTTCTTCGCCTTCCGCTTCCTCGACTCGGGCGAGGCCGAGGAGGACATCCTCGACGCGACGGCGCGCGCCGAACTCGCGGCGGAGAGCTGGCTGGCCGAGCGCGGCTACGCCTTCAAGGGCCTCAAGTCCCAGGCCCAGGACCTCTCCCTGGCCCCGTTGAGCAAGCGCCAGCGCAAGGCGGCGGCCCGCGCCGAGAACTGAGTCCGCCCGACCGGGACAGGCCGCCGCATTCGACGGCGGCTGCTTCCGTTGTCGATCGCACCGAGCCCGGCTCGGCTCACGAGAAGGTCTCGGCGGTCAGGTGCCGGCTCCCGGGAGCCAGTAGTGGTGCACCTGCTGGACCTTGGGCATGGCCGCGTCCGCGGGCCAGCCCAGGTTCGCCGCGATGGGCATCATCTTCTCGGCGAAGGCGGTCATCTGCTGCTCGGTCTCCCACACGTCGTGGATCTCCACACCGACCTCGGTCGCCACGCAGACGTGCGCCAGGCAGCCGTCGAAGATCTCGGGCATTTCCTGGAGCTTGGCGTTGAGGGTGTCGTACTGGTCCGCGGTGATGCGCGGGATGACGGCGTGCATCAAGATCGCCATGGCGGTCCCTCCTGGCGAGACGGGCATCGGGCGTTCCCCCGCCGCCCCGGTGGCGGCCTCCTGCCCTGGGGCCAGGACACCACGTACGACGAGGGGCGGCACCCCGGAAGGGTGCCGCCCCCGGAAGGAAGGACTCAGGCGGTTCAGGCCGGTTCCGACACCTTCTCGGCGGCGGGGCGGTTCACCTCGACCGTGCGGGGCGCCTGCCCGCCGCGCAGGCCGAGCCAGCTGATGACGGCGACCAAGGCGAAGGCCACGGCGCCGATCCAGAAGGTGAGCGTGAAACCGGACTCGGCGGGCAGGGCCGGGACCCCGGCCGGCAGGTGCTCGATCGTCTTCGACGCCAGGATCGTGGTGACGATGGCGCTGCCGATCGCGCTGCCCGTGGAGCGGGAGATCGAGTTGATGCCGTTGGCGATGCCGCTCTGGTGGTGAGGGACGCTCGCCATGATGACGGCGGGCATGGCCGCATATCCGAAGCTGACGGCCGCGCCGACGACCACGCCGGCACCGATCACCGAGAAGGTGTGGCCGTGGTCGAGCGCCAGCCAGCCGAAGCCGGCCGCGCCAAGGCCCGCGGCCAGGGCGAGGGCGATGCGCGGGCCACGGTGGCGGACCAGCTGGCCGCCGACCGGAGAGGCGAGCAGCGAGACGATGGCGCCGGGCAGCAGGAACTGGACGGAGGCGCGCAGGATGGAGGCGTCGAAGCCGTAGCCGGTGAGGGCCTCGGGCATCTGGACGAGGTAGGAGACGCCCAGGAAGTTCGCGAACATGCCGAATCCGACGAGGATGCCGGCCAGGTTGGCCATGAGGACCGGGCGGTGGACGAACATCCGCATGTCGACGAGCGGCTCGCTGACCTTGAGCTCCGTGAAGACCCAGACGACGGTCATGACGGCGGCGCCGGCGAAGCTGCCCAGCGTACGGCCGGAGGTCCAGCCCCACTCGTGGCCCTGCGAGATCGGCAGCAGGAGCAGCAGCAGGGTGATGCCGAGGGTGAGGGCGCCCAGGAAGTCGGTACGGCCACCGGTCTTGTGCCGGGTGGCGGGGACCAGGAAGGCGACCGCGAGGAGGGCGAGGGCGGCGAAGCCGGTCGCCATCCAGAAGGCGTTGCGGTAGTCGGCGTCGGCACCGGAGGTGAGCAGGCCGGTGGCGACCAGAGCCAGGCCGCTGCCGAAGGCGAGGGTGCCGCTGACCAGGGCCATCGCGCCGGGAAGCTTCTGCGGGCGGACCTCCTCGCGCAGGACCGAGAGGGCCAGCGGGAAGATCGCAGTGGCGGCGCCCTGGAGCACGCGGCCCAGGATCAGCAGCGGGAGCGAGCTCGCGAGGGCGGCGATGACGGAGCCCGCGACCATGACGCCGAGCACGGCCACCAGCGTGGGCTTCTTGCCGTGCTGGTCGCCGAAGCGGCCGAGCAGCGGGGTGAAGACGGCTGCGGAGAGCAGGGTGGCCGTGGTCACCCAGCTGACGTTGGCGGTCGAGGTGCCGAGGTCGGCGCGGATGAGGCCCAGGATCGGGACCGGCAGGGTCTGCATCATCGACACGACCATGGCGGCAAGGCTCAGAGCGAAGACGATGACCGTCTCGTTCCTGTTCCTGGCATCGGCGGGGATGGGGGCGGCGGTGCTCATGTCTGGCAGGACCTTCTTAGTGCTTCAGATCGCAGATGTTTGATGTCATCAAGTACTTCTCCGACGGTAGACGGGAATACTTAAGGTGGTCAAGTAAACAATTGATAATGTCAACCAATCTGATAGGCTCCGGAGGCATGAGCGCCACCACCCCCCACACCCCCACCAAGCTCCAGCTCCTGGAGCTGCTGGCCGCCATCGGTACCGCCCAGTGGCGCGATTTCGCGGCCGCGGCGGCCCACTACGGCCTCACCTCCACCCAGGCCCGGGTCCTCGCCCAGCTGAACGGCCCCCTGCCGATGCGCGGCCTCGCCACCCTCCTGGTGTGTGACGCATCGAACGTCACCGGGATCGTGGACCGGCTGGAGGCCCGCGAGCTGGTCCGGCGGGAGCCGGATCCCGCGGACCGGCGCGTCAAGAACGTGGTGGCGACGGACGCGGGCCGCGAGATCATCCGGCGGGTGCGCGAGGAGATGCAGGCTACGCACGGCGCGCTCGACACCCTCGACGCCACCGAGAGCGCGACCCTCTACGCCCTCCTGGAGCGCCTGCGCCCCACCATGGAGAAGGACGCCTGACGAGAGGCCTGACGGACGCCGGGGGCGACCACTGGTGCGATGTGGGACCGGATCGAGCCGCTGATGCCGGCCGATCCGGTCCGTGGTCGGCGGTGGGCCGACCACCGGCGCATCCTGGAAGGGGCGTCGCCGCTGCACCCTCGGTGCGCCACGCGCGGAGGACACGTTTCAACGAATGAACTCGCCCTGGGGGAAAGGGCTTTGCCGGTTCCATGTCTTGACGCCGGTGGTGGCGGGGAGCACAGTGTCCAGCGGCGCGACCTGAGAGCGCTCTCAGTCCGGCTCGCACGGTGGCGTCTCCCCCCGCACTGCGCCTCGCGGCGCCTCAGAGAGGTCACGCATGCGTCAGACATCCGGTAGAAAACCGTCGGCCGCCCGGCGGTCCTTCCTCGCCGTAATGGGCACCCTGGCCGTGGCCGTCGCGGCAGCGGCCGCCACGGTCTCCCTGCCCGCGAACGCCGCCGCTCCCCCACCTCCGGCCGGCTGGACCCAGGTGTTCCTGGACGACTTCGACGGGCCTGCGGGCTCCGGCGTGAACACCGCCGACTGGCAGTACACGACGGGGACCAGCTACCCCGGCGGCCCCGCCAACTTCGGTACGGGCGAGGTCGAGACGATGACCGCGAGCACCTCGAACGTGGCCCTCGACGGCGCGGGCAATCTGCGGATCACCCCCCGCCGGGACACCGCCGGGAACTGGACCTCCGGGCGCATCGAGACCAGACGCGCCGATTTCCAGCCCCCCGCGGGCGGGAAGCTGCGCGCCGAGGCCCGGATCCAGATGCCGAACGTCACGGGAGCCGCGGCCAAGGGGTACTGGCCGGCGTTCTGGATGCTCGGCGCCCCGTACCGCGGCAACTGGTGGAACTGGCCCGGTATCGGTGAGCTCGACATCATGGAGAACGTCCAGGGCATCAACAACGAGTGGGCCACCATGCACTGCGGGACCACCCCCGGCGGCCCCTGCAACGAGACCTCCGGCATAGGCGGCCAGCGCGTCTGCACCGGCACCACCTGCCAGGGCGGGTTCCACACCTACGCGGTCGAGTGGGACCGCTCCACCGCCGTGGAGGAGATGCGCTTCTCCCTGGACGGGGTCGTGTTCCACACCGTACGGGCCGATCAGGTGGACGCCGCCACCTGGACCAATGCCACCAACCACGGCTACTTCCTCATCCTGAACGTCGCGATGGGCGGCGGCTTCCCGGACGCCTTCGGGGGCGGGCCCGACGCCGGCACCGAGCCCGGCCACCCCATGGTGGTCGACTACGTGTCCGTACGGACCGCGCCCGGCGGCACGACCCCGCCCCCGACCACGCCCACCTCGCCGCCCACCAGTCCGCCGCCGTCCGGCAGCCGCGACGCGTACGGCAGGATCGAAGCGGAGTCGTACGACGCCCAGGGCGGCCTGGTGAAGGAGACCACCACGGACACCGGGGGCGGCCAGAACCTCGGCTCCGTCGCCAACGGCGACTGGGCCCTCTTCAAGGGGGTGGACTTCGGTTCCACGGCGGCCCGGCAGTTCTACGGACGCGTCGCGAGCGGTGCGCCCGGCGGGGTCGGCGGGCTCGTCGAGGTCCGGCTGGACAGCCGCACGAGTGCGCCGGTCGGCAGCTTCTCCGTCTCCAACACCGGGGGCTGGCAGAGCTGGCGAACCGTACCGGCGAACATCGGCCCGGTCACCGGCAGGCACGACGTGTACCTGACCTTCACCAGTGGCCAGGGCGCCGACTACGTGAACGTCAACTGGTTCGGCTTCGGCCACTGAGATCCTGCGGCCCTGTCGCCGGGAGCGCTCTCAGGCTCCCGGCGACAGGGGTTACCCTGCTGTCCGGTGAGGCGACCGCCCCCGCACACGCAGGAGGAGGGCTCGTGCCCGAACAGCTTCCCGGTCCACGCCCGACGCTGGAGGCCGTGGCGGAGCGCGCCGGGGTGTCCCGGGCCACCGTGTCGCGGGTCGTCAACGGGGGTGACGGCGTCCGCCCGCACGTGGCGGAGAAGGTCCGGGAGGCCGTCCGGGAGCTCGGCTACGTACCCAACCCGGCGGCCCGGACGCTGGTCACGCGGCGTACCGGCGCGGTCGCGGTGATCATCGCCGAGCCGGAGGTACGGATCTTCTCCGACCCCTTCTTCTCCCGCCAGATCCGCGGCATCAGCAAGGAACTCACCGCACGCGACACGCAGTTGGTGCTGCTGCTGGTGGAGCACCGGGGGGACTACGACCGCATCGAGCGCTATCTGGCGGGCGGCCACGTGGACGGCGCGCTCGCCTTCTCCCTGCACGCCGCCGACCCGCTGCCCGCGATCACCCGTCGGATCGGCATGCCCACCGTCTACGGCGGCCGGCCGGGCTGGACCGCCGGGGCCGCGGAGGGCGGAGCGGTCGCGTACGTCGACGCGGACAACCGCGGCGGGGCCCGCGAGGCCGTACGGTACCTCCTGGACCAGGGGCGCCGGCAGGTCGCGCACATCGCCGGGCCGCTCGACCAGACCTCGGCCGTGGACCGGCTCGACGGCTACCGGGACGTCCTGCTCGACGCCGATCCCGCACTGATCGCGGAGGGCGACTTCACCGTGGCGGGCGGGGCCCGCGCGATGGCGGAGCTGCTGGAACGCCGCCCACGGCTCGATGCGGTGTTCGCCGCCAACGACCTGATGGCGACGGGGGCGTTGCGGGTGCTGCGCGAGCGGGGGCTGTCCGTGCCCGGGGACGTCGCCCTGGTCGGGTTCGACGATGCGGAGCCGGTGGCCGAGACGGCGGATCCGCCGCTCACGACGGTCCGTCAGGACATCGAGGGGATGGGCCGCATGATGGCCCGCCTGCTGCTGCGCATCCTCGACACCGGCCGGGGTCGGGAAGGCCGCGCCGTTCCGGCGTCGGTGATCACCGCGACCTCGCTGGTGCGGCGCGCCTCGGCCTGACCGGCGCCCGGGCCGACGAGGGTCCGGGCCTGCCCTGACGAGGGTTGCGGTCTGACCGCAACGCGCTGGCTCGGGTGCCTCCTCGCCGACACCGCCGGCGTCACACTCTTGACGGGGTCATGGCAGTGGGTGCACGCTCCAAGCGCGTTCTGAGAGCGCTCTCATTCCTTCCCGGCCAAGGAGGCCACCCCATGCCCATGCCCCGGACCGCCGGCAGAGCCGCCCTCCGCCTCGGCGCCGTCGCCCTCGCCGGCACGCTCCTCGCCGCATGCGGTTCCAGCCCGGAGAGCAGCGGGGACGCGGATGGCCCCCTCACACTCACCATCGACCTGTTCGGCGCGTTCGGCTACCAGGAGAGCGGGCTCTACGCCGAGTACGAGCAGCTCCACCCCGGGATCAAGATCAGGCAAACCGACACCGAGGACGAGCAGGACTACTGGAAGTCGCTCCAGACCCGGCTCGCGGGCGGCGGCGGACTGGCCGACGTCCAGGCCCTGGAAGTCGGGCGCATCGCCTCCGTCACCCAGAAGCAGGCCGACAAGTTCACCGACCTGACCGCGTACGGGGCCGGCGCGCTCAAGGACGAGTTCGCCGCCGCCACCTGGTCGGCCGGGACCACCAAGGACGGCAAGGTGCTGGCGCTCGGCACCGATGTCGGCCCCGAGGCCATGTGCTACCGCAGCGACCTGTTCAAGGCCGCGGGTCTGCCCACCGACCGCGGCGAGCTGGCCGCGCGCTGGGCCACCTGGGACGGCTACCTCGAACTGGGCCGCCAGTACCGGCAGAAGGCACCCGCCGGGAGCACCTGGCTGGACAGCGTGGGCAGCCTCAACGCGGTCATGGTCGGGCAGCAGAAGGAGCGGTACTACGACGCCTCGGGCGCGCTGATCTACGAGAACAGCCCCGCGGTGAAGGCCGCCTGGGACGCCTCCGTCAAGGCCGCCGCCGAAGGGCTCAGCGCCAAGCTGGACCAGTGGTCGCCCCCGTGGAACCAGGCGTTCTCCTCCGGTGCCTTCGCCACGCTGCCCTGCCCCGCCTGGATGCTCGGCTACATCAAGGGCCAGGCCGGCGAGGCGGGCAAGGGGAAGTGGGACGTGGCGAAGCTGCCCGGCGGTGCGGGCAACTGGGGCGGTTCCTACCTGGCCGTGCCCGGCGCCGCCCCGCACAAGAAGGAGGCGTACGAGCTGGTCAAGTGGCTCACGGCGCCCGAGCAGCAGGCCAAGGTCTTCCGCAAGCAGGGCAACTTCCCCTCCGCCACCCGGGCCATCGCGCAGATCGCGGACGCCGGGGACCCGTACTTCTCCGACGCCCCGATCGGGCAGATCTTCGGCGAGGCCGCCCGCCAGTCCCCCGTGCAGGTGCTCGGCGTCCACGACAAGGACATCGCCGACCAGATCAACAACGCGCTGAGCGAGGTCGAACGCAAGGGCACCGCGCCGGACACGGCTTGGTCGAACGCGAAGAAGGCCGTCAAGAACGCCCTCGGCTGAGCCCGCCGCCCGCCCGGCGCCGCGCGGCCCCGCCCGGCTCCCGCCGCCCTGCCGGGCTCCGCCCGGCTTCCGCGCCGCCCCGCCCGGCTTCCCCGCCGCCCCGCCCACCCCGATCCCGAAGGACCGCCCCGTGAGCGCCAGGTCCCCCTACGCCTTCCTCGCCCCGTTCTTCACCCTGTTCGCCGCGTTCGGGATCTTCCCGCTGCTCTACACGGCGTACGTCTCCCTCTACCGCGTCGAGCTGCAGACCCCCGGCGAGCTGGAGTGGCGCGGTCTCGACAACTACACCGCGCTGCTCGGCGACCCGTTCTTCTGGACGGCGCTGCGCAACACCTTCACCATCGGCCTCCTCTCCACCGTCCCCCAGCTGCTGATGGCCCTGGGTCTGGCACATCTCCTCAACTCGCGGCTCCGTGCACTGACGTTCTTCCGTACCGCGCTGCTCCTGCCGTACGCGACGTCGGTCGCCGCCGCGTCCCTCGTCTTCGCGCAGCTCTTCGGACGTGATTTCGGCCTGGTGAACCAGGTGCTCGGGCTGGCCGGTGTCGACCCGGTGGACTGGCAGACCGGCACGGCGGCCTCCCAGATCGCCGTCTCGTCCATCGTCGTGTGGCGTTGGACCGGCTACAACGCGCTGATCTACCTGGCGGGCATGCAGTCGATCCCCCGTGAGCGGTACGAGGCCGCCGAGGTCGACGGTGCCTCGTCCTGGCGGCAGTTCGTCCACGTGACCCTGCCGGGGCTGCGCCCCACGATCGTCTTCACCTCGATCGTCTCCACGATCGGAGCCACCCAGCTCTTCGGCGAGCCGCTCCTGTTCGAGGGCTCGATGTCCGGCGGCATCTCGCACCAGTACCAGACCCTGGGCCTCTACATGTACGAGCAGGGCTGGGGCTTCTTCCACCTGGGGCGGGCGGCGGCCATCGCCTGGATGATGTTCCTGCTGATCGCGGTGCTGGTCGGGGTCAACGCCCTGCTGGCGCGGCGCCGTTCGGGTCAGGAGGCCTGGTGATGAGCACCTCTGCCCCGGCTGCCCGGCGTGGCGGGAGGGTCGCCTACGCGGTCCTGGCCGTCGCGGTGCTGGTCTCGGCCTTCCCGCTGTACTGGACGCTGGTCGCCGCGAGCCGTTCGAACTCCGAGTTGGCGCGGCCGGTGCCCGCGCTATTGCCCGGCCCGCGTCTTCTGGAGCACCTCCAGGCGGTGCTGGACGAGGCGGCGATCGGCAAGGCGCTGGTCAACTCGCTCATCGTCTCCGCGTCGATCACCGTGGGCACGGTGCTGTGCTCCACGCTGGCCGGTTTCGCCTTCGCCAAACTGCGGTTCCGCGGTCGCGGGTTGCTCCTCGGTGCCGTCGTCGCCTCGATGATGATCCCGCCGCAGCTCGGGGTGATCCCGCTCTTCATGCTGATCGTCGAGCTGCACTGGGTGAACCAGCTCCAGGCGGTGGTCCTGCCCGGACTGGTCTCGGCGTTCGGCGTGTTCTTCATGCGGCAGTTCCTGGCGCAGTCGCTGCCGGACGAGCTGATCGAGGCGGCCCGGGTGGACGGGGCCTCGTACGCCCGGATCTTCTGGTCGGTCGTGGTGCCCATCGCCCGCCCGGGCATGGCCGTCCTGGGGCTGCTGACGTTCATGACGGCCTGGAACGACTTCTTCTGGCCGATCGTCGCGCTCTCCTCGCAGGAGCCGACCGTGCAGGTCGCACTGCGTCAGCTGGGCGGCGGCTACGTCCACGACCAGTCCGTGATCATGGCGGGCACCCTGCTCGGCACCCTGCCGGTGCTGCTGGTGTTCGCCGTACTGGGCCGCCAGATCGTCGGCGGCATCATGCAGGGCGCGGTCAAGGGCTGACGGGCGCCGCCGGGCCGGGTCCTCCTTTCCCCTTCTCTCCCTCCAGGAGTCCTTCCATGACCACTGCCGACGCGTTCGCGCTCGGGGACGCCGCCACGGATGCGCGGACGGATACGCAGACGGACGCGCGCACGGATGTGCGGACGAGTGCGCAGACCGATACGGCCCTGCGTTTTCCGGCCGGCTTCCGCTGGGGAGCCGCCACCGCCGCCTACCAGATCGAGGGGGCCGCCTCGGCGGACGGGCGCGGACCCTCCATCTGGGACACCTTCAGCCGGGCCCCGGGCAACGTGCTCAACGGCGACACCGGGGACATCGCGGCCGACCACTACCACCGGGTGCCCGAGGACGTGGCCCTCTTGAAGCGGCTCGGCGTGAGCGACTACCGCTTCTCGGTCGCCTGGCCGCGGATCCAGCCCACCGGCCGGGGCCCGGCGCTCCAGCGCGGGCTGGACTTCTACCGGCGGCTCGTCGACGCCCTGCTGGAGGCCGGGATCCGGCCGGTCGCCACCCTCTACCACTGGGACCTGCCGCAGCAGTTGGAAGTCCTCGGGGGCTGGCCCCGGCGCGAGACGGCCGAGCGGTTCGCCGAGTACGCGGGGATCGTGGGAGCGGCGCTCGGGGACCGGGTGCACGACTGGACCACGTTCAACGAGCCCTGGTGCGCGGCCTTCCTCGGATACGCGTCCGGCGTCCACGCCCCGGGCCGGACCGAGCCGGTCGCCGCCCTGCGGGCCGCCCACCACCTCAACCTCGCGCACGGCCTGGGCACGGCTGCCCTGCGCGCGGTCCTGCCGCACCCGGCAGCGGTCTCGCTGACGCTGAACCTGCACGCGGTGCGCCCGCTCACGGGGTCTGCCGCCGATCTGGACGCGGCCCGGCGCATCGACGCGGTCGGGAACCGGATCTTCCTCGACCCGGTCTTCCACGGTCGTCTGCCCGAGGACCTGGTCCGGGACACGGCCGGGCTCACCGACTGGTCGTTCGTCCGGGACGGCGATCTGGCCGCGGCCGCCGCTCCCGTCGACTGGCTCGGTATCAACTACTACTCCCCCACGCTGGTCGCCGCCGCCCCGGCCGCGGAGCCCGGGCCGTCACCGCGGTCGCCAGGCGTCGCAGAGCCCTCGCCGTGGGTGGGCGCGCAGCCGTACGTACGCCTGCTGCCCGCGCCGGGTCCGCGGACGGCCATGGACTGGCCGGTGGACGCGGGCGGACTGTACGAGCTGCTGACGCGGCTGCGCGACGAGCTGCCGGGGGTGCCGCTGCTGATCACGGAGAACGGCGCAGCCTACGCCGACTACGCCGACCCGGAGGGCGCGGTGCACGACCCGGACCGGATCGCGTACCTGCACGGCCATCTGGCGGCGGTGCACGCGGCGATGGCGGACGGGGCGGACGTGCGGGGGTACTTCGTGTGGTCGCTGATGGACAACTTCGAGTGGGCGCACGGCTACAGCAAGCGGTTCGGCCTCGTCCACGTGGACTTCGCGACGCAGCGGCGCACCGTGAAGGACAGCGGCCGCTGGTACGCCGGGGTCATTGCGCGCGGTGGTCTGCCAGCCTGACCACGGCCGCGTGCCCGGCCGTACGGAGGCGGCAGCCGGACCCGGCGGTGATCAGGGCCGCGTCGTACGGGCCGAGGGTGAGCGGCCCGTCGCCCGCGTCGAGTTCCGCCGAGCCGCGCAGGGCGACCACCAGCAGGGTTTCGCGGGGTGCGGCGCTGAGCGCGAGCACGCCGCGGACGACGGCGGTGTCCGCGCGGGCGCTGTCGCGCCGGTACATCACGTTGAAGTTGACGACGGGGCCGTCGATCAGCCGGCAGCCGGTCGGGACGTCGCCGGGGAAGTCCTGCGGGGCGAGGCGTTCGGCGACGGTGCGGGCGGCGCCGCCCACGCTGAGGTGCATGCCGGCGCCCTCGGCCAGGGTGAGCGTGCGCTCGACGCCGGGGAACGCGGAGAACGGCCCGTCGGCGGCCACCTCGGCCAGGCTCACCCGCCAGGCGAAGTCATCCGTCCCGGCGCCCTCGGGCCAGGCGGCGATCTCCCGGGTGACTCCCCCGCCGTTCTTCCACGGCACGGCCTCCCGCGCACCGGCTCGCAGCACCCGCACGTCGTTTCCCCTCTCTCACTTCCCACCGGGAGCCTATCGAGCCTCCGGGGCCCCCGCCGCGGCCGTCTGACGAGATCCACGAGGGGAGCCGTGCGGACAGGCCGACGGCCGGGTGCGGCCGGGGCCCCCGCCGCGGGGGAACGCGGGCTGAGCCTCACGCCCGCTTCGCCGTCGGCGCGGGGTCCGCGCGGTGCCGGAGACGAGGGACGTGCGCCGGATTGCCCGGGCGGGAACGGGAGTCAGACGAGACGCCGGGTCGTGTGCGCGAGCGAGGACCGGGCGGCGGGGCCGCCTTCGGCGTGGTCCGTGTCGACGGCGTACACCATGAGCGGGCTGCTGCCGGTCGGACCGGTGACGGTGGCGCGCAGCCGGTAGCGCTCGGTGCGGACGGCGCCCTGGCCGAGGGCGGTCCCGCCCTCGTAGAGGTCGGCGGGCAGCACGTCGGTGGCGATGCGCAGGTCCACGCGGCGCCAGCTGCCGGTCGCCGGGTCGCGCCGCTCCAGGACGTACGGGTCGGCAGGTCCGGGCAGGTCCCCGGGCGAGCCGGGGAGCGGCTCCATCTGGAAGGCCACCAGCAGGTGCCGGTAGGCCTGGCCGCTGCCGCCGCGCAGGGTGACCGTGAACTCCTGGGCGGGGCCGCCGCGTACGAGGTTCAGCCGACCGCCCGCGGTGTCCACGGAGAGGGCCGGCCGCGTCGCCGGGGCGGCGGCCGGCGCCGGGGCCGAGGGCCGGGCCGCGGCGGCCGAGGGCGTGGACGAGGGTGCTTGCGCCTGCACGGAGGCGGAAGCGGAAGCGGACGGGGAGGCGGTCGGCGCGGGCGTACCGGAGACGGAGGGTGTGCCGGTCGGCGACGGCGCGGGAGCGGCCGACCCGGTCTTGGTGTGCGACTGCCCGGTGCAGGCGGTGAGGCTCGCCGCCAGCACCGCCGAGGCGATGAGCAGACGGGGTCTGACGTACATGCTGGTGGCCCTCCTACGGCTCCCGTGAGGCCCGGACCGTAACAGGACGCCCCCGCCTGGGGCTGCGCCGGAGGGTGACACTTCGGTCACGGTTCCCGACGGGCGGAGCCGTACGCACGGCGCCGTGTGCGCGGAGACCGGCCCTGCAGGCCGGCTGGCGGGGCAGGCCGCAGGGCCCGGCCGTTCGCACCGTCGAGCCGACTGCACGGACCGAGCCGTGAGCCGGGGCTGCCGGGCCGGGGCGGCTGCGCAGGGCCGGGGGGTGGGGCTCCCGGGTGGGGGTGGTCAGGCCTTGAAGTCCTCCTGGCGGAGTGGGGAGGCTTCGGCGAGGGCCTTGGCGACCTCGGCCGCGCCCGCCCTCAGCCCGTAGACGGGGGTGCCGGGCTGCTGGCGCCAGGAGTCGTCGAGTCCGCCCGCGTCGACCGAGTCGAAGCCGAGTTCGTCGATGAGGGCCCGGACGGTGTCCTTGGCCGACTCGTCGTCGCCGGCCACCGGGACGGCGATCCGGTCCGGGTCGCCGGCCGGGCGGGGCCGGTCGATGAGGTCCTGGGCGTAGGTGCCGTTGAAGGCCTTGACCACGGGGTGCCCGAGCTGCTGCTCGGTCCAGCGGCTCTCGGTCAGGCCCTCGTCCTCGATGCCGGCGATGCGGCCGTCGCGCCGCTTCGGGTAGTAGTTGCCGGTCTCGATGACGACGAAGTCCTTCGCCGCCCCGTCGAAGAGGCCCGGGGGCAGGTCCGGTACGTTCTTCAGGGGGACGGTGACCACGACGACCTCGGCGCCGCGGGCGGCCTCCGCGGCCGTGACCGGGGTCGCGCCGGTCTCCGCGGCCAGGTCGGCCAGGGTCTCGGGGCCCCGGGAGTTGGCCACGCGCACCTCGTGCCCGAGGGCGGTGAGGCGGCGGGTGAGGTTGCCGCCGATGTTGCCTGCGCCGATGATGCCGATCTTCATGAGCTCTCCCGTGCGTGCAGGGTGGCCGGTGTCGCGCGGTTGCGCGTGGTGCCGCCTTGGTCCGAACCGCCCGGCGCCGCCCGGCATTCCGCCCCGGCCGGCCCATCCCCCGTACGAGCGGTCTGCCGCACTGCCGTTCCGGCCGGGTCCTGCGGGGGGCAGGACCCGGCAACGGCGGACTCCCCGCCCGGGATCAGGCTCCGCTCGCGTCGAGCATGTCCTCGCGCTCGACGATCTTCACGCGCTCGCGCCCCTGGGGCTCGCCCAGCGCCTTCTCGGCCGCGTCGAGGCGGTACCAGCCCTCCCACGTCGTGTAGCGGACGTTCCGCTCGGCGAGGAAGGCGTCGACGGCCTCCGGCTCGGGCGTGGCCGGCGTCTGCAGGCGCCCGCCCGCGTGGTCGGCGAGGAGGTTGGCCACCGTCTCGTTGGCGTCGCCCTTGGTGTGGCCGATCAACCCGATCGGGCCGCGCCGGATCCAGCCGGTGACGTACGTCGACTGCAGGTGCTCGCCGCCCTGCATCACGCGGCCGCCCTCGTCCGGGACGGTGCCGG
The DNA here is from genome assembly GCF_040647115.1 of Streptomyces sp. NPDC044571. Taxonomy (NCBI): domain Bacteria; kingdom Bacillati; phylum Actinomycetota; class Actinomycetes; order Kitasatosporales; family Streptomycetaceae; genus Streptomyces; species Streptomyces sp. NPDC044571. The sequence goes on along the minus strand of NZ_JBEZBN010000032.1, from coordinate 32,439 downwards.
AGTCCACGTCCCAGGGCAGCTTGGGCAGTTCGTCAGAGAGGTAGCCCACGGCCCGGTAGACGGACTGGACGTCCCAGTCGGTGAACTGCCCGGTTCCCTTGACGTTGCCGGTGCCGTCGAGTTCGGTGCGCTCGGTGCGCAGGCCGACGACCTTGCCGTCCTCGCCGAGCACCTCGACGGGCGACTCGAAGAAGTGCAGGAACAGCTTGTGCGGCCGCTCGCCGATGTCCCGGATCGCCCAGTTCTCCAGGGTCTTGGCGACCATGTCGGCCTGCTTGTTGGAGCGGCGGGTGGCGATCGAGCCCTCGTCGTAGTCGATGTCCTCGGGGTTGACGATGACCTCGATGTTCGGCGAGTGGTCCAGCTCGCGCAGCTCCATGGGGCTGAACTTGGCCTGGGCGGGGCCGCGGCGGCCGAAGACGTGCACTTCGAGGGCCTTGTTGGCCTTCAGGCCCTCGTACACGTTCGGCGGGATCTCGGTCGGCAGCAGCTCGTCGGCCGTCTTCGCGAGGATGCGGGCGACGTCGAGGGCGACGTTGCCCACGCCGAGCACGGCGACCTTCTCCGCCTCCAGCGGCCAGATGCGCGGGACGTCGGGGTGGCCGTCGTACCAGGAGACGAAGTCGGCGGCGCCGTAGGAGCCGTCGAGGTCGACCCCCGGTATGGCGAGCGCACGGTCGGCGGTCGCGCCCGTGGAGAAGACCACGGCGTCGTAGAAGGCGTGCAGCTCGTCGAGGCTGATGTCGTTCGGGTAGTCCACGTTGCCGAAGAGGCGGACCTGCGGCTTGTCGAGCACCTGGTGGAGGGCGGTGATGATGCCCTTGATCCGCGGGTGGTCGGGGGCGACGCCGTACCGGATCAGGCCGAAGGGGGCGGGCATCCGCTCGAAGAGGTCGATGGAGACGCCCGGCTCGGCGGCGGCCTCGGACTTCAGCAGCGCATCGGCGGCGTAGATTCCGGCGGGGCCGGCACCGACGATTGCTACCCGCAGGGGGCGAGGCATGACAAGTTCCCTTCGACCGACAAAAATGGATCAAGGGGAACCCTAAGCTAAGGGCACCCTAAGCGAGCACCCGGGCCCGGCTTATGACCCCATAAGCCGAACTTATGACTTCCCCAGGACATCCTTGGAGTCCCCGGTCACACTGGTGGGGTGGGTGTCCCGACCGCCGGTACGAGGAGGTGCCCCGATGGACCCGGTGGCGGCGCTGGAGCGGATCGCCTTCCTGCTGGAGCGCGGACAGGCGCCCACGTACCGGGTGCAGGCCTTCCGCACGGCGGCGGCCGCCCTGGTCCGCATGGGAGAGGACGAAGTGGCCGAACGGGTGGCCGCCGGATCTCTGGAGGCGGTGAAGGGCATCGGCCCCAAGACCGGCCAGGCCGTCCGGGAGGCGCTCGCCGGAGCCGTCCCGTCGTATCTGCAGAAGCTGGAGGACGAGGTCGCCGCGCACCCCGAGGGCCCGCCGGCCACCCCGGGAGCCCGTGCGCTGCGGGCGGCCCTGCGCGGGGACTGCCATCTGCACTCCGAGTGGTCCGACGGCGGCAGCCCGATCGAGGCCATGGGGCGCGCCGCGGCCGGGTTGGGCCACGAGTGGGCGGTGCTCACGGACCATTCGCCGACCCTGACCGTCGCCCGGGGGCTCTCGGCGGAGCGGCTGCGCGAGCAGCTGGCCGTGGTGGCGGAGCTCAACGAGACGTGGGCGCCCTTCCGGCTGCTCACCGGCATCGAGTGCGACATCCTGCTCGACGGCACGCTCGACCAGGATCCGGAGTTGCTGGACCAACTGGACGTCGTCGTCGCCTCCGTCCATTCGAAGCTGCGGATGGAGTCGCCCGCGATGACGAGGCGGCTGCTGAAGGCCGTACGCAATCCGCTGATGGACGTCCTCGGCCACTGCACGGGCCGACTGGTGACCGGGCGGGGCCGCCCCGAGTCGCAGTTCGACGCCGAAGCGGTCTTCGCCGCGTGCGCGGAGTCCGGGACCGCGGTGGAGATCAACAGCCGCCCCGAACGCCTGGACCCGCCCCGGCGGCTGCTGCGGCTCGCGGTCGAGACGGGCACGCTGTTCGCCGTCGACACGGACGCCCACGCCCCCGGCCAGCTGGACTGGCAGCTGAACGGCTGCGAACGGGCCGCGGAGTGCGGGGTGCCGGTCGAACGCATCGTCAACACCTGGCCGCTGGACGACCTCCTCACCTGGACCCGCACCCGCCGGCCGCCCTCCGCCGCGGCAGCGGCCTGACCGGGCCTCAGACCGCCGGGAAGAGCCCGGCGCCGCGGACCAGCAGCAGGGTCACGTCGGCGGCGGCGACCGCCAGTACGGCCAGGAAGGGCACCCGGCCGCGGCGGCCGCTCGTGCCGAGCACCGCCGCGGCCGTCACGGCCAGCAGGGTCCAGCCGTACGGGCCGACCCGGCCCGGAGGCCCGAGCACCAAGGCCCCGGTGGAGCCGAGGACCAGCAGTCCTCCCAAGGCGGCCGCACGCCGCGCCCCGAGCCGGTGCGGCAGGCCCGCCACTCCCGTCGCCAGGTCGTCGTCGAGGTCGGGCAGTACGTTGGCGACGTGCGCCCCCGCTCCGAGCAGGGCGGCCGCGGCCGTGAGCCAGGCCGGCGGCCAGGGCGTACCGGGCAGGCCCAGCGTGACGAAAGCCGGGAGCAACCCGAAGGCGAGGGCGTACGGGAGCCAGGACCAGGCGGTGCGCTTCAGCCGGAGGTTGTACGCCCAGGCGGCGGCCACCCCGCACAGGTGCGCGCAGCCGGCCGGGAGTCCGGCGGCCAGCGACAGCGGCACGCAGAGCAGCAGGGCGGTGAGTGCGGCGGCCGTCACCGCGCCGGGCCGCACCGCCCCCGCAGCCAGCGGCTTGTCCCTCCGGCCGGTCATCAGGTCCCGACGCAGGTCCACCCGGTCGTTGCACCAGCCCACCGAGAGCTGTCCCGCGGCCACCGCGGCCACGGTGAACGCCGATCCGGGCAGGTCCCGGCCGACGGCTGCGGCCAGGGCAGCGGTGAAGAGGGTCACGGCGGCCGCGGGCAGCGGGTGACAGGCCTTGAGCAGGGCGACGGCGCCGGCGACGGCCGGCCGCAGCCCGGCGAGGCCGGGCCGCCCGCCCTCAACGGGCCGTGCGGCGGTGGGGGTCTGCTGCACGGCACCACGCTAAGCCCGGGGCGGGGACGGCGCCGCGCCCGATTCGCGGGATTCCCTGGGAAGTGTCAGTTATTCCCTATGTTGGGGCAATGACCCGTGTCATGGCAGTGAGCAGTGTGTTCCCGCCCCACCGCTACCCCCAGTGCGAGATCACCGCGGCACTCTCCCGTTTCATGCCGTCACCGGCCGATTCGGCCCGTCTGCACCGGCTCCACGCGTCGGTGGGGGTCGAGACGCGCCACCTCGCGCTCCCGCTGGACCGGTACGGGCCGGCGAACGACTTCGGCACGGCGAACGCCGTCTTCCTCACGACGGCCGAGGAACTGGGCGCCCGCGCCCTGGAATCCGTGCTGGCCGCAGCCTCGATGGCGGCGCACGAGGTCGACCTGGTCATGTCGACGACGGTGACCGGGCTCGCGACGCCCTCGCTGGAGGCCCGCCTCGCCGCCCGCGCGGGGCTGCGCCCCGATGTGAGGCGCCTGCCGCTGTTCGGCCTCGGCTGCGCGGGCGGCGCGGCCGCCCTCGGCCACCTGCACGACTACCTGGCGGGACGCCCGGACCACGCGGCGCTCATGCTCTCCACCGAGCTGTGCTCGCTCACCCTCCAGCCCGCCGACACGTCGCCCGCGAACCTCGTGGCCGGCGCCCTCTTCGGCGACGGGGCCGGCGGCCTGCTCGCGGTGGGCCGGGGCCATCCGTTGCACCGCACGGCCCCCGGGCCCTCGGTCGTGGCCGCGCGCAGCCACCTCTATCCCGGTACCGAAGGCCTGCTGGGCTGGGACATCGGCCACTGGGGGTTCCGGATGGTGCTGGGGCGGGAACTGCCCGACCTGGTCCGGCTGCACGTGGCCGGGGACGTGGAGGGCTTCCTCGCCGGACACGACCTCAAGCCCTCGGACGTCGACGCCTGGATCGTCCATCCCGGCGGCCCGAAGATCCTCGACGTACTGGCCGACGCGCTCTCCCTGCCCGGCTCGGCCTTCGGCGCGAGCCGCCGCTCGCTGGCGTCCGCGGGCAACCTGTCCTCGGCCTCGGTGCTGCACGTGCTGAGCGGGATCCAGGCGGCCGGCCCGCCCCCGCCCGGCGCGGTGGGGCTGATGGTCGCCTTCGGACCGGGCTTCGCCTGCGAACTCGTCCTGCTGCGCTGGTGAGTCCGATGGCCTTCCCGCCCGCCGTGCCCTTGCCCGCCATGCCCTTCCCGTCCGCCATGCCGCTCCCGTCCGCCGTGCCCGTCACGCCCGCCGTGCCCGCACTGCCTTCCCTCGCCCTGTCGACGGCCGCGACCCTGGCCCCCTACCTGCTGCTGGTCGGGCTCGTGGCCGTCGAGCGGCTCGCCGAGCTCGCCGTCGCCCGCCGCAACACGGCCTGGAGCCTGGCGCGCGGCGCCCGCGAGTACGGCCGGGGCCACTATCCGCCCATGGTGGCCCTGCACACCGCGCTGCTGCTCGCCTGCGTGGTCGAACCGCTCGCCGCGCCGCGTCCGTTCCTGCCCGCGCTGGGCTGGACCGCCTTCGCCCTGGCCGTGGCGGCCCAGGGCCTGCGCTGGTGGTGCATCGCCACCCTCGGCCCGCGCTGGAACACCCGGGTGCTGGTGGTGCCGGGGCTGCCGCTGGTGGCGGCAGGCCCGTACCGCTTCCTGCGCCATCCCAACTACGCCGCCGTGGTGGTGGAGGGCGTGGCGCTGCCGCTGGTGCACACGGCATGGCTGACGGCGCTCGGCTTCGGCGTGCTGAACCTGCTGCTGCTGAGGGTGCGCGTGCGCTGCGAGGAGGCCGCTCTCGCCGATACGGCGCCGGCGCGCCGCGCGGCCGTGCCGGCCGGGGACGGCGCCCTGTGATCGACCTGCTGGTGGTCGGGGGCGGCCCGGCCGGGCTGGCCACGGCCGTGCACGGAGCGCTGGCCGGGATGGAGGTGGTGGTCCTGGAGCCCCGCCCCACCCCCATCGACAAGGCGTGCGGGGAAGGGCTGATGCCGGGGGCGGTACGCCGTCTGGCGGAGCTGGGCCTGTCCGTGCCCGGCCGTCCGTTCCACGGGATCCGCTACCTGGACGGGATGACCGGCCGGCACGTGGAGGGGCGGTTCCACTCCGGCCCCGGCCTCGGCATCCGCCGTACGGTCCTGCACGCCGCGCTGGCCGACCGCGCCGCCCGGCTGGGCGTACGGGTGCTCGCCCGGCGCGCGGGAGAGGTCCGCCAGGACGAGGACCGGGTCGGCGCCGCCGGGCTGTGCGCCCGCTACCTCGTGGCCGCCGACGGCCTGCACTCCCCCGTCCGGCGAAGCCTGGGCCTGTCGGCGCCGCCCGCGCCGGGGCGGCCCGCCCGCTACGGGCTGCGCCGCCACTACGCGGTGGAACCGTGGAGCGAGCTGGTCGAGGTGCACTGGTCGCAGCGGTGCGAGGCGTACGTGACCCCGCTGGGGCCCGGACGCGTGGGCGTGGCGGTCCTCACCGGGGACCGCGCGCCCTTCGAGGAACAGCTCGGCCGTTTCCCGCTGTTGGCGGCGCGCCTGCCCGCCTCCGCGCAGACGCCGGTGCGCGGGGCCGGGCCACTGCGCCAGCGGGCCCGGGTACGGGTCGCGGGGCGCGTGCTGTTCGTCGGGGACGCCGCCGGGTACGTGGATGCGCTGACCGGTGAGGGGCTCACCCTGGCCCTGACCGCCGCGGGCGAACTGGTCCGCTGCGTGCGGGCCGGCCGGCCGCAGGCGTACGAACGGGCCTGGCGGGACCTCTCCCGCAGCTATCGCGCGCTCACCGCCTCCCTGCTCTGGGCGCGCCAACAGCCCCGGCTCGCGGGACGGATCGTGCCCGCGGCCGCCCGCATGCCGTGGCTGTTCACGCGAGCCGTGAACCTGCTCGCCTAGACGCGGCGGGGGCGGGAGCGGGCCCACCCGCACCCTTGGTCACATTCAGCGGCAGCCCGCACCGCCGCGCCACTCGGGGTAGGCGAACGGTGGAGCCCGCGGCTGCCGTCACGCCCGGTGACGCTTCGAGATGCGCACGCGCGGCGCTGCTGTTTCGCTGGTTCCGCCCGTCTTTCCCCCACACCCCCAAGGAGTGAGCATGAGCATTGCAGGTGATTCCCAGGGCCGTTCCCGGCAGTTGCGCGAGAAGGCGCAGGAGCTGAACAAGGCGGCCGAGCGCTCCACCGACCCGGAAGAGCGCCGGAGGCTCCAGGAGAAGGCCCGGCGGCTGGAGGAGCAGAGCAAGCAGGAGAGCAAGATCGACGACCGGGGTATGGATCCCATGTAGTGCGGGTCCCGCGCAGCACGCATCGGCCGGTGGCAGCGGCCCCGGCCGATGCCGTACGTACAGGTGCACATGAACACGTATGGGGACGGTGGATGAAGGCGACGGAGATCTTGGCCGACGGGTACGGGCGGATCCGGGAGGTCGTGCACGAGGTGGTCGAGGGGCTTTCGGCCGAGGAGTTGAACGACCGGACCGATGCGGGGGCCAACTCGATCACCTGGCTGGTGTGGCATCTGACCCGGGTGCAGGACGACCACGTGGCGGACGCTTCGGGCCGGGAACAGGTGTGGCACGCCCAGGACTGGGTGACCCGGTTCGCGCTGCCCCTGCCCGCCGACGCCACCGGTTTCGGCCACAGCTCGCGGCAGGTGGGCTCGGTCCGGGTGGACTCGGGCGAGCTGCTGCTGGGGTACTTCGACGCGGTCCACGAGCAGAGCCTCGGATTCCTGCGGGGTCTGGCCGCCGCCGACTTGAACCGTGTCGTCGACGAGCGCTGGGACCCGCCGGTGACGCTCGGGGTGCGCCTGGTCAGCGTCCTGGCCGACGACCTCCAGCACGCCGGCCAGGCAGCCTTCGTACGCGGCGCGCTGCAACGCCGCCGGCGGGCCACCCGCTAGCAGTTCACCCGCGGGACGTGCTGGGTGACGCAGTGGACGCCGCCGCCGCCCCAGGCCAGGGTGCGCGCCGGGGTGCCGACGACCTCGCGGCCGGGGAAGAGCGTCGCGAACTGGGCAAGGGCGAGGGAGTCCGCCGGTTCGCCCGAGGTGGGGACGACGACGCTGCCGCTCGTCAGGTAGTAGTTCGTGTAGCTGAAGGTCTCCACCATCAGGCCGTTGTGGCGGAAGTGCGGCTGGTGATGCATCTCCACCACGTTGAAGGGGCGCCCGCACGCGTCGGTCGCGGCGTCGAGCACCGCCTTGTTGGCCGCCATCCGGGCGTGGTTGGGGCCGGCCGGGTCGGGCTGGGTGTGCAGCAGCACCTTGGCGGGGCCGAGGTAGGCGGCGACGAGGTCGACGTGGCCGTTGGTGATGGTGTCGCCGGCGAGGCCGTACGGGAGCCAGATCAGCTTGGTCGCCCCGTACGCGGCGAGCAGCGTGGACTCGATCCGGGCGCGGCTCATGCCGGGGTTGCGGTTGGGGTTGAGCAGGCATTCCTCGGTGGTGATCAGGGTGCCCTGCCCGTCGGTGATGACGGAACCGCCCTCCAGGACCATGTCGACCGGCTTGCGGGTGTCGCCCAGGTACGTACAGACGCCCACCGGCAGGAAGTCGTCTTTGTCGTAGGGGTACTTGTTGCCCCAGCCGTTGAAGCCGAAGTCCAGGCCGATCCGGTGGCTCTTGGCGGCGTTCACGGCGAAGACCGGCCCGGTGTCGCGGGTCCAGCAGTCGTTGACCGGGTACTCGGTGACCGTCACCGTGCTGCCGCACTGGGCTTGCGCCTGCGCCGCCCTGCCCGGTTCCGCGACCATGGTGACGGTCTCGTAGCGGGCGATGGCCTTGGCGATGCCGGCGATCTCGGCCTGGACACTGCCGAGCAGTGAGCCCCAGCCGACCGTCTTGTCCCAGGGCCAGGCCATCACGCAGCCTGAGTGCGGCTCCCATTCGGCGGGCGCGTGGTGCGGGTCCTCGGCGGGGGCGGCGAAGGCGCGGCCGCCGAGCAGAGGGACGGCTGCGGCGGAGAGGGCGGCGGCACCGAAGGCACGCCGGGACATTCGCGGCAGGTTCATGACATGACTCCTCGAAATGAGGCCGGCGGCGGCCGGGTGGCGCCGTCCAGCGGGGAGGGCCCATAAATCTAACGTCGTTAGGTATCGGGTTGCGGGGACCTTAACGCGCCGCACCACGGTTGGGAAGCCCCTGCCCGCGGGTAACCTCATCGCGGAATTCGGCAAGGCAGACCCGGTGAAAGGGCGTCAACGTGCCTTCGGTGGATCTGGTCCGGCGCGGCATCACGGCGCTGTGCCTGCTCGCGCTCTGGCCGGCCGCCGCCGTCGGCGCAGGGCCGACGGCCGCAGCGGCGGAGGGCCCCGTGCCCGCAGCGGTGGTCGGGCCCGTGGTCACTGCGGCGGACGGCGCGGTGACCACTGCGGCGGACGGCCCCGTGGTCGTCACCGATCACGGGCCGGTACGCGGTCGGGCCCGCGGCGGACACCGGACCTTCGAGGGCATCCCGTACGCCGCACCGCCGACCGGCCGGCTGCGCTGGCGGTTGCCGGAGCCCGCGGCGCCCTGGACGGACGTACGCGACGCCGGCGCGCCCGGGCCCCGCTGTGTGCAGCTGCCCCCGATCGGGCCGGGCGGTCCGACCGGCTCGGAGGACTGCCTGTACCTCAATGTCACCGCACCCGACCCGGCACCCGCGCGCTCAGCGGCCCCGGACGGGCAGCAGCGGCCTGTCCTGGTCTGGTTCCACGGCGGTGGCTTCGCCAACGGCGCCGGCGACCTCTACCGCCCGGAGCAGCTCGCCGTCCAGGGCGGCGCGGTGGTCGTCACGGTCAACTACCGGCTCGGCGTCTTCGGCCTGTTCGGGCATCCGGCGCTCGGCGGTGCACCCGATTTCGCCCTGGCCGACCAGCAGGCGGCCCTGCGCTGGGTACGGGCGAACGCGTCCGGCTTCGGGGGCGACCCGTACAACGTCACGCTGTTCGGCGAATCAGCGGGCGGGCTCAGCGTCTGCGCCCACCTGACCTCGCCGGCCTCGGGCGGCCTCTTCCAGCGGGCGGTCCTGCAGAGCGGCTCGTGCTCGACCACCATGCCGCCCTGGTCACTGCTCCCCACCCTGGGCAGGTACGAGCCGTTCGTGCCCGAGCCGCGCACGGTCGAGAAGGGAGTCGCCGCCGCGAGCCGGCTCGGCTGCGACCGGGCGGAGCCGGCCGCCGTGCTGGACTGCCTGCGCGAGCTGGACACGGCACGGCTCGCGACCCCCGAGCTGATGCAGGACTTCTCCCTCGTCTCCCACGGCACCACCCTGCTGCCGGTGGAACCGCGCCGGGCCCTGGAGCAGGGCCGCTTCCACCGGGTGCCGGTGATCCAGGGCACCACCTGGGACGAGATGCGGATCTTCCTGGGCCAGAACCTGGCCGCCTACCCCGTGGCCGACGAGGCCGGCTACCGGGCCCGGCTGGAGCGCTCCTTCGGTGCGTCGGCCGCCCGCGCCATCGCCGCCCGCTACCCCGCGCGGGCGTACCCGACGCCGGCGCTGGCCTTCGCCGCCGTGCTGTCCGACGCCTCGTTCACCTGCCCGGCGCTGCGGGACAGCCGGGCGCTGGCCCGGCACGTGCCGACGTACGCCTACCGGTTCAGTGATCGGGACGCGCCGAACTTCACCGGCCTGCCGGAGGTGGTGGGCCTCCCGTACGGCGCCTCGCACGGCTTCGAACTGCCCTACCTGTTCAGCATGGGCGTCCCGCTGACGGGACCGCAGCAGGAGTTGTCGGACCGGATGATCGGCTATTGGACCGGGTTCGCCCGCAGCGGTGTGCCGCGGGCCGCCGGGGCGCCCGAGTGGCCGCGCTTCGGACCCGGCCGGGCCGTGGTGTCCTTGGCGCCCGGGGCAGGGGGGATCCGCACCGTGGATGCCCGCGCCGAGCACCGGTGCGACCTGTGGGACGCGCGGTGGCCGTGAGGCGGCCGGTGCGGTGCGGTGCCGGACGCGGGGGCGCGCCGGTCACCAGGGCGCGGTGGTGATGACCTCGCCTCCGGTCGTCCGGACCGACACCGTGCCCTTGTCCCCGTAGACCTGCTGCCGCCATGCGGTGAACACCCGGGCCAGGCGGCGGGCGTCCTCCCCGACCCCCTTGCCGACGGAGCGGGTCGCGAAGGTCAGCACGGCCTCGCCGGCTCCGCCGGCCGTACGGACCTTGGCCTGCCGGACGGGCTGCGCGGGCAGGAACCGGTCCTCGGCGGTGCGGTGCTCGGCGTAGTAGGCGTTGAAATCCCGGGTCATGTCGAACCATCCGGCGCCACCGCAGGGGCCCGCGCCGTTGGTCACGTCCGGGTCGGTGGGCGGGCCGGCGTAGCCGGTCTCCTCATCGGTCGGCGGCCCCGCGTAACCCGTCTCCTCATCGGTCGGCGGCCCCGCGTAACCCGTCTCCTCATCGGTCGGCGGCCCCGCGTAACCCGTCTCCTCGTCGGTCGGCGGGCCCGCGTAACCCGTCTCCTCGTCGGTCGGCGGGCCGGCGTTTCCGGCGCCGGCGCCGTCGTCGTCGGTGGTGAGATCGCGGTCCAGGCCACACGTCTCGTGCGCAGGCACCGGGGACGGCGGCGCGGCGGCCTCGCCCGCATGCCGGGTCCCGCAGGCCGCCAGTACGGCGCACAACAGGGCCGCCCCCACCGCTCTGCGGGCCGCGGGCCCGGTCATGGACACGGATACGGATGCGGATACGGCTTTCTTCGTCACGATCGTCCTCCCCCTCGACCATGGAGAGGTGATCGGGCCCGCCACGGTTCCGCCTCCGGGCGACGACTATCGTGAGGAGGATGACCGGTGCAGGACGGCCGCGGCCGCTTCTCTTCCTCGATGTCGACGGCCCGCTCATCCCCTTCGGAGCCACGCGGCAGCAACGGCCGTACGGCTACCCGACGTACGGGGAGGACTCCGCGCATCCGCTGCCGGCCCGGATCGACCCCTCGCTCGGACCTCTGCTGGCGGCGCTGCCGTGCGCGTTGGTGTGGGCGACGACGTGGCGGGCGGCCGGGCGCCCGTTCGCCTGGATCGACGACGAGATCACCGACGCCGACCGGTGGTGGGTGGCCGCCCACCACCCCGGCCCGGCCCTGCTCCACCGGGTCGACCCCGCGTTCGGTCTCACCGACGCCGACTTCACCGTCCTCGCCGCATGGCTGCGCGAGGTGGGCCGTCCGGACACCTCGGTATCGCGGGTCCGAGCCTAGTTCGACGGCAGGGTCTCCTTCCAGGAGGCGGTGACGAGCGAGCGCTGGGCCGCCTCCAGGTGCGTCGCCGCGGCCAGCCAGGCCCAGGCGTAGGCGTCGGCCGAGGGGTCGGCCAGGCGGCCGAAGGCGTCGCGGGGGCGGCGGTCCGCCTCGGCGGCGAGGGCGGCGGCCGACTCCGCCGCCGCGGTGAACCCGGACCGGCGGAGCGCGCCGTTCGCGGCGAGGGGCTCGGCTCCGCGGGCCGCTTCGGCGACGGCCCGGCGGCCGCCCGCGACCCCGGTTTCGAGCAGGCGGCGGACCCGCCACAGCGGGGAGTCCGCCAGCGGGTCCGGGCCGGGGGAGACGGGAGCCACGGGGTCCGGACCGGCGGAGGCGGGCGGGAAGTGGCTGCCCTGGAGCCGGTCGTAGCCGAGGTCGGCGCGGCCGAGCCACTCCTCGGGCAGCCGCAGGGTGTACTCCGCACCGGGCGCCGGGCCGACCGCCAGCGGGCGCAGGGTTGCGGCCCGGTCCAGGTCGGGCCGGCCCAGGACGCGGATCACCAGTCCGGGGCGGGCGGCGATCCGGCGCAGGTTGTCCGTGTACGGGAGCTCCGGGTGGGGGTGGGCGGCGCGCAGCCGGAGCAGCGGGCCGTCCTCACGGGTCTCGCGGACCAGGAGGTCTTCGCCGCAGGCGCCCACGACGCGCACCTCGCAGCCCAGGAGCCGGGGCCCCTCCTCCACCTCCGGGGCGCCATCACGGTCGGGGTCGGCCGACTGGGCGGCCACCGCCTCCGCCGCCGGTCGGGCGAACAGGGCTGCGGCCGGTTCCCCGGTCCACGGGACTCCGCGCAGCGGTGTCGCCTGCACCCCGCGTCCGGCGCCGAGGCGGCCGTCGGGGGACACGGTGGCCCCGGCGATGCGCAGGCCCCCGCGGGCGAGCCCCGCATGGTCGAGGGTGGCACCGCCGAGCGCCACCGGGGCGGATCCTGCGCCCCGGGCGCGGGCCAGGCCGCCGGGGCGCACGTCGGAGACCGAGTAGGCGGCGCCGTCGGAGCCCATGAGGTGGGTGACCACTCCCCCGTATCCGGTGGCGGAGAGCACGGGCTCGCGGCACAGGCCGTACACGCGCAGGCTGCCGCCGGGCCGGTAGGCCCGGCGGACGGTGCCGGTGAGTTCGGGGCCGGCCGCGCCGGAGGCCAGCAGCCCGGCGGTGTACAGGAGTTCGCGGAAGGCGCCGGTGAGCTCCGCGAGCCGGTGGCCGCCGCTGCGCTCGCCGGCCGCGCGCAGCCCCCGTACGACCCGCAGCGCGGCGGCCTCGGCCCGCGGCAGCCCGGCCAGGCGGGCGGTGTGGCCGGCCCGCAGCAGCTCGGCCTGGACCACCGCACCACCGGCGGTGACGCCCGCGGCCAGGGCCTCGGCCGCCGCCTGCCACAGCCCGCCGGCGGCCCGCAGCTGCGCCCCGCTGAGCGCGGGCGCCGTCTGCGTCGCCCCGCCCGGATGGCCCGCCTCCTGCCTCGCTCGGTCGGCCCCGGGGCGCCGCGGCCGGCCGAAGCCCTCGCCGGAACCGGTCCCGCGCACCCGGTCGCCACCCGACCCGGGCTCCGAGCCGGAGCCGGGCTCCAGCCCGGAGCCCGGGTCTCCTTGCGGCCCTGAGCGGGCGCCGGGCGTCGTGCCCCAGCCGGCCTGCGGGCCGGAACCGCTCACCGGACCGGGGCCGGGCGCCGGGGCGGCATCCGGTCGCGGGGGAACGGCCTCCGGCAGGGAGGGGTCGGGACCGGGCTCCACCTCGTGGTCCGGGTCGGGCCACGAGGTGGGGGCGGCGAGGGGGCAGGCGGCGAGGGCCGCCGTGCGGTGGAGGCAGCGGGGGGCCAGCAGGCAGCTGCACTGAGCCTGTTCGGCGGTGGCGACGGTGCCGTCCGGACCGGGCCGCAGGGTGACGAGGGCGTCCTCGCCGAAGCGTACGGTGACGCTGCCGTCGGGCCCCGCCTCGGCACCGCCGGCGCAGCCCGCGATCGCGGCGTCGAGCTTCTTGCGCAGCCGGGCGGTGAGGCTCTCCACGGCTTCGGCGAGGACCTCGGGGGCGACGGGCGGCAGCTGCGGCAGGGGGTCGGTGCTCAACGGGCTTCTCCACGGAGGCGGTCGCCCACCCAGCGGGCGAGGGCAAGGGGGCTGAGGGCGGCCACCGGCATCCCGGCGGCGACGAGTTGGCGCGCGACGGGGACCGAGTACCGCGGCGTACCGGAGTCGTCGAGCGCGGCGCAGCCCAGCAGATGGGCTCCGGAGGCGGCGAGGGCGCGTACCTCTCCGAGGAGGCCGCCGATCGGGCCGCCCTCCTCGAAGTCGCTGACCACGACGACGAGCGTGCGGCTCGGGACGGTGATCAGGGAGCGGGCGTGGGCCAGGCCCGCGGCGATGTGCGTACCGCCGCCGACCCGCACCTCCAGCAGGAGCGAGAGGGGGTCCTCGACCCGGTCGGTCAGGTCCACCACCTGGGTGGAGAAGGCGAGGAAGTGGGTGGACAGGGTCGGTACACCGCCGAGTACGGCCGCTGTGAGCGCCGACCAGACGACGGAGGCCTCCATCGAGCCGGACACGTCGACGACGAGGATCAGCCGCCAGTCGGCCTCACGGCTCATACGCGTGCTGAAGACGGGCCGTTCGGGGACGACGACCGTCCTGCCGTCGGGGAGGCGGCGCGTGTGCGCGAGGTTGGCCCGCAGCGTCCGCGCCAGGTCGAGCGGGCCGCCGGGACGGCGGGTGGGGCGCGGGCCGGCGAGGCCGGAGAGCGCCGGGCGGAGCCGGGTGGCCAGCTCCTTGGCGAGTTCGTCGACGAGCCGCCGCACCATGGGCCGCAACCGGGCGAGTTGGGCCTCGGGCATGCCCCCGGCGAGGGAGAGCACGGAGCTCAGCAGCTCCACGGAGGGACGTACGGCCTGCGGGTCGAGCTGGGTCAGTACGTCGGCGCGGCCCGCATCCGCGGCCTCGGCGAGCACCTCCTCGCGTACGTCGGCCCCGAACAGGGCCTCCAGCTCCTGCGCCCACTCCCGCGCCGTGGGGAAGGAGGCCTCCTGGCCGCCCCCCGCGCCGCCTCCCGCACCGGAGTCGAGGTCGGCGGCGCCCTCGCCGCGGCCGGCGCCGTACAGCTCGTCCAGGGCATGGGCATAACGGCGCGCGCCCGATGGCAGTTGGTCGCGGCGGCGGCCGAGCAGCAGCCGCCAGCGGTCGGCGGGGGCGAGCCTGCGGTCCTCCGGTAGGGGGACGGGTCCGCGCGAGGCGGTGGCCGCCGGCCCCGCATCCCGCGGCTGGGGCGGCGTATCGCACCGTGGCAGCGGAAGACCCTTGACGGCGGCGGCACCGGCGGCGTCCGCGGCGGCCCAGAGTGCGAGCAGGGCGGGGGACGCGTCGAGGGACACGTCGACGCGGTCGCCGAGCCGTCCGGTGACGGTGTCGAGCAGCCGGTCGCGGGCGGCGGGCGCGAGGGTGTCGAAGCCGCCGCGCAGGGCCGGGAGCCGGTCCAGGAACTCCTGGTCGGCGAGGGTGTCGACCCGGTCCAGGACCGGGATGAGGGCGGCCTCGGAGGACGCCAGCAGGGGCCCTGCGGCGGCCAGGACGCCGCCGAGCCGGCGGGCCAGGGCGCGGCGGCCGTCCGGGGTGCGGGCGCTGTCGATCCAGCCGGCGGCGCGGTCGCCCAGTCCGGCGGCCGGGTCGAGGTCGAGGAGGACCCGTACGGCCAGGGCGGCGCCCTGCATCAAAGGGGAGGCGGTGGCGGCCAGTTCCGCCAGGGCGGTGTCCATGCGCAGGCCCAGGTGGCGGGTTGCGGCGCGGTCGGCCAGGGCCACGAGGGCGCGTGCGTCGGCGGGGTCCTCGCTGCCGGCCAGACCGGGCAGGGACCGTACGGCGGCTTCGAGCAGCTCACCGGCGAGCACGGTGGCGGCGGTACGGGACGCGTCGCCGGTGCCGGGCAGGTGGCCGCGGGCCAGGCCCTCCAACAGGTCGAGCGCCTCCAGCAGTTCGGGCAGGGTGGCCGTCTGCGGGAGGATGGCCGCGGCCTCCTCCAGCCGTACGTCGACCAGCTCGGGCAGATCGCACCGCGCGGCGGCGGCCAGACCGGCGAGGATCTGGGCGGGGGTCGGACCCCCGTCGGCGGCGGCCCGCCGGGCGGTGTCCCGGAGGGTCCCGGCCGCGGCCTGGGCGGCGGTGACCCCGCGGACCCCGGCAAGGTCGAGGCGGGCGGGGACGGAGGGCGTCCAGCGGAGGCGCCACTTGGTGCCGAGGGCGGCGCCGTCGCCGGTGGCGGCCACGGCGAGGGGCTCCCCGTACGAGGAACCGCAGACGAGCAGGCGTTGCAGGAGGACCTCGCGGCGTCCGTCGAGCGCGGAGCGCAGCGGGTCGAGGCGGACCTCCCGCGCGGCCGGTTCCTCGGGGCCGGGCAGCCGCAGCTCCGCGAGCTCCGACTCGACGGAGGGGCCGAGTCCGGAGCGGGGCGCGCGGGGGCTGATCCGGCCGCGGCCGGTGCCTGTCAGCACGGCTTCGAGGGCGCGGGCCAACGCCCGTCCCCGGCCCAGCGATTCGCCTTGGCCGAGCACGGTGGACACGGCTTCGAGGAGCTCGCCCCGGCCGGGGGCGGGCAGCCCCCGCAGGACGGCCAGGTCGCAGGCGAGCCGCAGCGTCTCCGCGGCCTCCCCGGTCCCGGCGGTGTGCCCGGCCCGCCGCAACTCCCGGCAGATCCCGACGACGGCGGCGGACGCCGCGTCGCGCAGCCGCCGGGGGTCACCGCCGGCGTCCAGGACGGCCTGCTGCCAGAGGGGATCGCGGATGCCGGCGGGGTAACCGGAGCGGGAGTCGAGCAGGTCGAAGGAGTAGGGCACGAACGAGGTCACCACGGCCCCGTCCGCCACCGCTCCCCCTCCCGCGGCGGCCATCCCGTCGGCGCGGGGAGTGCCGCTGCCGGCCGGTACGCCGTGGTCTGCCACGGCCACCGGGGACCCGGATCCGGCCGACGGGGGGACCGCGGCTGCGATCGCTCCGGGCCCCGCGGCCGGTGCCGCGGCTGTGCCGGAACCGGCCGGCAGGGGTGCGGCGCCGGTCAGGGCCGGGGCGTGGAAGGCGCCGATCACCGCCGCCACCCGGCGGCCCCCGGCGGCGGCGTCGCTGAGGACCGCGCGCATGCAGGCCTCGCGGGCCAGGTCCGTGGCGGGGACGGAGGCGTCCTGGCGCAGGGCCCAGCCGACGCCGAGGGCCGCGCGGCGGACGGCCTCCGGGGTGCAGCCGGGAGCCAGGACCTCGACCGCCCGGTCCCACAGGTCGTCGCCGTCTCGGCCGGTGCCGGCAGCGGCGAGGGCGTCGGCGAAGGTCCGCCGCGCCCGCGCCGGGGCCTCGGTGGCCGGGTCCGCAACCCGGTCCGCCTCCGGGCCCGCCGGGTCCGCGCCCGCAGCCGCGGGCTGCGGGGACCCGGGCGCGCTCGGGGGCAGCGCCGGGGAGGGGGCGTCGGGACGGGCCGGAGAGGGGTCCGTCCAGGCCGGGGCCGACAGCGGGAGGTCGCAGCAGCGGACCTCCACACCGCGGGCCCGCGCCCAGCGGATCGCCGCCAGCTCCGGGGAGAAGTCCGCGAACGGGTAGAACGCCAGTCGGCCGTCCACGCCCGTGCCCGCCAGGGCGACGGGGGCGACCGTCTCCGGGTCGGCCAGGTGGTCCAGCCACGGCTGGAAGTCGGCGGGGAGCTCGACGCAGACCACCTC
This sequence comes from Streptomyces sp. NPDC044571, assembly GCF_040647115.1. Taxonomy (NCBI): domain Bacteria; kingdom Bacillati; phylum Actinomycetota; class Actinomycetes; order Kitasatosporales; family Streptomycetaceae; genus Streptomyces; species Streptomyces sp. NPDC044571. The sequence continues at coordinate 15,440 of NZ_JBEZBN010000032.1, read as the reverse complement.
CGCCCCCGACGCGTCCAGCAGCGCGGGGACCACCGCGGCCAGGGCGGGGCTGTGGTGGCGCACTCCCAGCAGGTACGGCTCGCGCGACGCGGCGAGCGCGTCCACCACGGCCCGCGGACCGGCCCCCGCGTCCGTGTCGGCCTCCGCCGCACCGGTGGCGGCCCTTGACCGGGAGGCGGACGCCGGAACCGGGCGGGACGTCGTCATCGCAGGCTCCCGCGCAGGTCCCACAGGCGGCGCCACATCGCCGAGCCGTCCTCGGCGCGGCGGCGGACGGGGCCGTCCCAGTACCCCAGCAGGCGGCCGTGGTCCGCCGGGTCGTCCTTGCGGACCACACCCAGCAGGTGCCCCGGCAGCAGGTCCAGGACGTCGCCGCCCGGCAGGTACGCCGCGGCGACCCCCAGGGAGGCGGCCACCTGGACGGCTTCGGCGGTGGACATGACCGTACCGGGGCGTTCCACGTCCCAGCCCTCCGCCGAGCGCCCCGAGCGCAGGTCCCGGAAGACGGTGACGAGCGCGTCGAGGACGGCGTCGTCGACTCCGAACGCGGCGCCCGCCCGCTGCACGGCGGCCACGGCCTGGCGGCGGATCAGGGTCGCCTCCGCGTCCGCGTCCGCGATCGGCGCGACGGTCTCGAAGTTGAAGCGCCGCTTGAGGGCGGCGGACATCTCGGAGACGCCGCGGTCACGCAGGTTGGCGGTGGCGATGACCGTGAACCCGGGGGCCGCCGAGACCACGGCGTCCTCGGTGGCGGTCAGTTCGGGCACGCTGACGCGCCGGTCGGACAGGATCGACACCAGCGCGTCCTGCACCTCGGGCAGGCAGCGGGTGATCTCCTCGACGCGCACGACCCGCCCGGTCCGCATGGCGGAGAGCACCGGGGAGTCGACGAGCGCCTGCCGGCTGGGGCCCTGGGCGAGCAGCAGGGCGTAGTTCCAGCCGTAGCGGAAGGCGTCCTCCGTGGTACCGGCGGTGCCCTGCACCGTGAGGGAGCTGGTGCCGCAGACGGCGGCGGCCAGCAGTTCGGACAGCATCGACTTGGCGGTCCCGGGTTCGCCGGTCAGCAGCAGGCCGCGCTCCCCCGCGAGGGTGACGACGCAGCGCTCGACGAGGGCGCGTTCGCCGACGAACTTGGGGGCGATGGCCAGTTTGGCGGGGAGTCCGGCGCGGCGCTTCGGCAGGGCGAGCTCCACGCCGGAGCTGCCGCAGACGAAGGTGACGACGGCGCGGGGGGTGAGCGCCCAGCCGGGCGGGCGGGGGCCGGTGTCCTGTGCGGCGAGGAAGGCGAGTTCGGCCGCGTGGCGCTCCTCGGCGGGCAGGGTCTGCCGGGGCGGCGCCGTAGCCGCTGCCGCGGTGGTCGACGGCCCGGCGGCCTGGTCGGTGAGGGTCATGGGAGGGTCCTCTCGGGATTTCGGGAAGCAGGAGGGGGCCGTGGGGCAGCCGCCGCAAGCGGGTGCCCCACGGCCGGACGGGCGCCGACCGGCGAAGGGCCGGCTCACCGCCGGCCGGAGCGCGGCGGCGTCAGCGGCGGCCCGCCCGGGAGCGGGTGCGCTTGACCTTCAGTTCCTCGAAGCGCGGTACGTCGCCCTCGCCGACCCGCTGCCAGGCCCGCCGGTAGAGGTCCGCGGCCGGTTCACCCGGTACCAGGACGCCCAGCACCGGGGATCCGCCCGGGGCGAGGGAGTACATCGGGAGCTTCCACTGCTCCACCGGCACGGTCGGGGAGGCCATCTCGGCCCAGCCGCCGGGCAGGAACAGGGAGCGCCCGGCCCGGGTCCGGCTCGCCGACACCACCAGGTCGGTGGCGGCCAGTTCGGCGCGGGCGGCCTTCAGCCGGGCGGGCTTCCAGCCGGTCCAGCGCGCCACGTTGCGGTCGGTGGGGTCGGGCATGGCGAGCAGCGTGAGGTAGACGGTCGCGGCGTCCGCGCCCAGCCCGTGGGTCCGGGACACTTCCGCGACCAGGTCCGGTACCGAGCGGCCCGGGTCCTGCGGCCACCAGGTGCCGTCCTTGTCCACCGCGCCGGTCGCCGGGGCGCCGGGGTCGGCCAGCAGTGCGGCGAAGCGCGGGTCGTGGGCGGCCCGCAGTGCGGTCTCGACCCCGGAGGGCTGCTGGTCGGGTCCGCGCAGGGCCGCCAGGTACGGGTCGGAGCCGGTGGAGTCGAGCAGGGCCGTCCGCAGCGCGGGCTTGGGCCGGTCGTCGTGGATGGCCATGACCACCGCGCCGTAGCGCTCGTAGCCCTCGCCGGTCTCGGTCGGCGTGCCCGCCGCCTTCCGGAAGTCCGGGAGGCTGGTGTAGTGGCCGACGTTGAGGAGCAGTTCGGGCGCGGCGAGCCGCTGGCGTACGGCGGTGAGCGCGGGCGGCAGGGCGGAGCGTACGGGGTCACCGGCGGGCAGCCGGTGGGCCAGCCAGGCCGTGAGGGCGAGGGCGCCGGTCAGGATGTGCCCGGTGAAGGGCTCGGTGGCGGGCTCGCACGGCTCGGCGTGGTCCCCCTTCACCGTCCAGGCGACGTCGACGCCGAGCGACGGGGACGCGGCGGGATCCAGGACCGCGGCGAGGGCACGGTGCGTGGCCCACCCCGTCCGCACACCGCGGGAGGTCTCGGTCAGCAGCCATTCGGGTACGGGCGTACGGCGGCCCACGCGCCGGAGCCACACCTCCGCGGCGGCGGCCACGTCCGGGCCGTCGGTCCACAGCCGGGCCGGGTCGGCGGGCAGTAGGGCCGCGACGAGGGCGCGCCGCACTTCGGCGTCGAGGGACTTCAGTTCGCTGCGGGCGTTCTTCGCGTCGGGCAGTTTGACGCCGAGGGCGGTGCGCAGGTCGGTCGGCAGGAAGTGGTGCTCGTAGCTGTCGATGTGGGGCAGGCCGGCGAGCAGCAGCTTCGCCAGGGTGGTGGAGACGCCGGTGAGGCGGGCGAACTCCTCGGCGGCCTCGGGGAAGAAGGGCGCGGGCCCGCGGTCGGCCGCCTCGGTGAGGAACTTCGCCAGCCAGTCCGGCCCGCGGTCCCGGTCGCCGAGCGGGGCCTCGCCGCGCAGGGTGTAGGGGTCGGGCGCGGCGAACCGGCCTGCCGGGTCGTACAGCAGCGCCCCGAACTCGTGCCCGTCGGGCACGGACGCACTGTGCTCGGTGAGCGCGAGGACGGCTCCGCCGCCGAGCGGGAGCAGGCTGCGGTGCGGGAGGCTGCGCTCGATGCCGTCGGGGGTGCGCAGGTGGCGGTGGTCGAGGTGGACCAGGACCCGGCGCCAGCGGTCGGCGGAGCCCTCGGCCGAAGCCAGGCCCAGCGCGTCCACCTGGCCGAGCAGGGTGCACAGGGCGGCCCGGTGTTCCTCGGTGGTGCCGAGGGAGACGGCGCGGTAGGCGACGGCGGCGGGCTGGTCCAGCAGCGGGGTGAAGGGGAGGGAGGAGTAGGTCAGGGCGGGCATGTCGAAGTGCAGCCGGCCGGGCACCTCGGCGGCACCGGTGTCGGTGCAGGCCTCGGCGAGGCGGCGCAGGAAGCGGTGCGCGGCGTCGCTGTGGGCACCCCAGCGGTAGTAGCCGGTACCGAGCAGGCCGTGCAGGGCGTCGGCGAGCAGGTGGTCTTCGGGGCCCGCCGGCTCGTCGGACCCGGCCTGCGTGCCGGGATCCAGGCGGGCGGCGACGGCGTCCAGCGCCTTCTGCTGGGTGAGGGCGAAGCGCAGCACCTCCACGATGCCCCCGATCAGCTGGGGGGCGGTGACCTGCGGCAGCGCCGCGCTCACCAGGCCGGGCAGGTCGGAGTCCTTCTCGGCGGTGGCGGCGGCCCGCAGCAGGGCGGCGGCGGTGTCGCGGTCGGCCGCGCGCAGGGCGGCCGAGCCCTCGGGGTCGCGCGGGCGCAGGGCGTACCAGAAGGGCAGCGGGGGGAGTTCGACGCTGCCGGTGGCGAAGGCCACGGCCCGGTGGTGGCTGCCCGACTTGGCGGTGACGACACCGTCGGGGTCGCTGATGCTCAGCTCGCGCCAGCGGTGCGTCAGGGCGCGCGGCCGGTCGTCACCGGGGAAGGCCAGGGCCGCGACGGGAACGTCACTGCCCTCGGGCGCGGTGACGGTCCGTCCGGCGGTGTCGCTGCCCTGCCAGCCCTGGCCGGGCAGGCGTACGGCACGCCAGCCGAGCAGCCCGTCGACGGGGGCGCCGAGCACCGAGCCCTCGACGGTGGGTGCGGGCCGCAGCCAGCAGGCCTGGGCGGACAGCGCGGCCTCGGGGCGGGCGCGCAGTGCCGCGGGGAGGAAGCCGGGCTCGGAGAAGCGGCCGTGCTCACCGCCGACCGGGTCGTACTCGCGCCAACCGCTCTCGTTCGACTGGTCGCGCCGCTGCCACACCCAGTACGAGGTCCCGTCCGACAGCAGCGGCCGCTCGGCGGGCAGCCGGGTGTCCCCGCGGTGCAGGACGCCGCCTCCGGTGGCGCGGCCGCCGCCGGGCAGCGGCAGGCTGATGTTGTCGGAGCGCAGCGACCAGTTGTCGTGGTCGGCGGCGAGGGTGAGGACGGTGCCGGGCGCGGAGTGCCAGTATCCCTGGATCTGCTTGGCGCTCCAGGAGTTCCAGAAGACGAGCAGGTCGCCGTCGACGTAGTGGAATCCGTACTGGTACGAGGGGCCGCGCGGCGCCCGCAGGTCGTGCGTGAGCACGGTGGAGTGGGCGTCGATGACGCGGACCTGGGTGGAGTTGGCGACGATGAGGTGGGGCCAGGCCTCGTAGACGTTCAGTCCGTGGCCCCCCTGGCCGGCGGGCGCGAGTTCGGCGACGGCGCTCTCCCAGGCGGGCCACGTCAGTTCCTCGAAGAGGCCGCCGCGCAGGGTGCGGGAGAGGATCTCGCCGAGGTCGGCGGCGGCCGCGGCGGCCACCTCCTCGCGGGCCAGTTCCAGGGCTTCGGCGGGCAGCCAGCTCAGCCGTTGGATGGCGTCGGGCAGGGCGGGCAGGCCCGCGGCGGTGGAGGCGTGGGCCACCTCGTGCATCCACTCGGCCAGCATGGGGCGGCCGCCGGGCGAGGCGGCGAGGCGGCACATGACGTCGGCTCCCGAGCCGGCATCGCCGAAGCTGTACGCGGCGCGCCGGAACGCGGGCCGGAACCGCTGGTCGGCGGCGAGGGCGACGAGGTCGCGGCGCTGGTCGCCGCGCGCCCAGTCGGCCAGGTTCAGCTGGTCGTGCCGGCTCCAGGCGGGGGCGTCGGTGGCGGGATCGGCGACCGGGATGCCGAGGGAGAGCAGCAGGTCGAGGAGGTTGGCGTCCTCGGCGCCCACCTTCAGGCCCGCTTCGCGGCCGGGCCGGGCGAGTTCGGCGCGCAGCCGGTCGGCGGCCCGGGTGACGAGGTCGAGCAGGACGGGCGGGGTGCGGCGCGGGCCCCAGCCGGTGTGCCGGGCGGCGTGGAATCGCTCCAGCCAACCTGCGGCGCCGTCGGCGCACTGCTCCTCGGCGGGCAGGCCGGCGTCGACCAGCCCGGCGGTGGCGCCGGATTCCTCCAGGACGTCCAGCCAGAGCGCCGAGAGTTCGCCGTCTCCGCCGCCGGGCGGCATCAGCCCGAGCATGGTGCCCCGCAGAGCGGGTTGGCGGCGGGCCAGGGCGATCAGTGCGGTGCGGTGCGCGTTCCACCAGCCGTAGGCCGCCCGCAGGGTGGCGGGCAGCGGGAGGAGTTCGGCGAGGTACTGCTGCTCGGCTTCGGTGCCGGTCAGTCCGGCGTTGCGGGCGAGGCGGCGCAGTTCGGCGGTGGCCTGGGCGGAGGGCGGCAGGCCGCCTGCCGTGCGGCGCACGCACAGGCGCCGGAAGCGCTCGTAGGCCTCGGCGGGGGCGACCCGCGTGGACAGCTCCTTGCCGTAGCCGGTGAGCACCTTGACGGGGAGGGCGCCGGCCAGGGCGAATTCGAGGAACACGGCGTCGAGGCGGTCTTCGTCGATGCTCAGGCCGTACCGGCTCTCGCTGGTGCGGGCGCGGCCGAACAGCTGGGCGGCGTACGTGGTGTTCTCGACGGCGAGGAAGATGCGGGCGGCCTGCTCGTAGAAGACGGGCAGGAAGTGGGGGACGGCCGCGGCGAGCCGCTCTGCCAGTTCGTGGCAGGCGTCGAGGGCCGCCTTCGGCTTGGTCTTGGCCTGGCGGGCGGCCCGGTCGAGCTCGGGGACGACGGCGAGGGCGTGGTGGCCGTCCGCGGGGTGGCGGACGAGCACCCATTCGGGGAAGCCGAGGGCCTGGCGCTGGCCGAGGCCGACCACGGGCGGCGCGCCCTCGTCGAGGACGAGCCCCAAAAATCCGGCGGCGAGGTCCTCGGCCGGGCCCAGTTCGGCGGCGGTCAGCCGGACGACGACGCGGTCGTCGCCGAGGGCGGGGTGGCGGTAGGTGCGGGCGGTGAGGTCCACGGCGGAGGGGCCGGCGCCGGGGGTGCCGGCGGGCAGTACGGCGCCTGCCTTGAGGAGCAGTTCGGCCTCGGTCGCGCGGGCGGCCTCGGCGGCCGTGGCCGTGTCGGTCGTGGTGCCAGTGGTACCGGTGGTGCTCATCGTGCGTCCCCGCCCTCTTCGATCGTGCGCCCGGCGTACAGCGCCGCGGCCATGCGCATGCCCTCGGACCAGGCCACTGGTCCGACCTCCGCCAGGCGTACCGCCCGGCCTTCCTCGTCGTGCCAGCTCAGGGCTCCGGTGGTCGAGTCGTCGTCGTAGTACGGCTCGCCGATCCACACCGCCGCCTCCGCTCCTCGACCGGTGTCGCGGACCTTGCAGGTGGCGTAGCCCCCGGACACCCGGTAGCCCAGGCCGGTCGCCCGGGCGGCCAGGCTGAAGCGGTTCGGGAACTTCCCGCCCGCGTAGTCGCGCACCTCGGTGGCGGTGGCCGCGAGCCCCTCGGGCTTGTGCCAGGTGGGCCGGTGGATCTGCTCGACGCGCTGCACGATGCCGAGTTCGGCCGCGAAGTCCCGCAGGTCCTCCAGATCGGGTAGCAGCACCGGGTGCGGCAGGGTCACCGTGCGCGGGGAGAGCCGTACGGTCTCGCCGTCGAGGTTGACCACCTTCAGCTCGCCGGCGTCGGTGGCGTCCCGCAGGAAGCCCACCTCGTCCGGGTCGTCTCCGACGACGGCGATGTCGCGCAGCGCGCGCTGCCAGGCCTCGTCCGGCCACACCCGGGCGAGCAGCGCGGTCGGCACCGGCAGCGAGGACACCATCCACGTGTCCACCTGTGCCGCGCAGGCCAGTTCGTGCCGGTCGAGCCACGCGGCGAGCCTGCGCAGCCGGTCCACCTCCGGGTGGTCGCGCAGCGCCTTGGGCAGGGTCTTCAACTGGCGTCCTGCCGCGCGCCCGGTGGCGGACCGCGCCGCCACCTTCCCTTCCACCAGGGCGATCTCGTACCCCTCGCCCGCCGCCAGCCATGCCATCAGTGCGTGCCCTCCGCCTGCCCGATCCGGATTCCGCGCAGCGTCGATCGAGGCGGGAAAGCCCCCTGAGCTGCGGTATGCCGGGAGACTAGCGAGGGGCACTGACATTGATGCTGATACTCAGGTTCCGGTGGTCGTGGCTCGGGCACTGACTGACGCCCTGCTGGGTTGTCCTCCCGTTGTTCTGTCCGGTCGCCGGAACCTGTTCTCATGGCTCCGGCCGGGCGGAACATGACCTGATAGGAGCTTGGTCAGAAGCCCCCTCAATGTCCTGTCTGCGCCACCCGGCCGGCGCCTACCTCCGGTTGGGAAGGCATCAGCAGCATGACATCAGAGGGCGGATCGGACACCGCGGACCAGGCTGTGTTCGGCGGGGTCGACTCCCACGCCGACACCCTCCACGTTGCCGTCATCAGCGACAATGGCGGCCGTCTAGCAGACGCGGAGTTCGTCACCACGGCCGCCGGATATGCCGCGGCTCTGGCCTTCCTGGATGCCCACGGCCACGTGATCGCGATCGGCGTGGAAGGCACCTCCTCATACGGCGCCGGCTTCACCCGCGCCGCCCGGTCGCACGGGCACCCGGTCGTCGAGGTCAACCGGCCCGACCGGGCCGAACGACGCCGCATGGGCAAGTCCGATCCCATCGACGCCTACGCCGCCGCCCGCGCCGCCCTGTCCGGACGGGCCTCCAGCTCACCCAAGGACGACACCGTCGCCGGCATACGCGCCCTGCACAACGCCGCTCGCTCCGCCGTCAAGGCACGGACCGCAGCCCTGAACCAGATCACCCACATCCTCTTCGCCGCACCCGAGAGCATCCGCGCCAAGTACGGGCAGCTCAAGGGGACGGACCGAACCGACGCCCTTGCCCGGCTGCGGCCAGCCGGAGACGCGGTCCACGTCGCGGTCCTCGCCTCGCTCAAGATCCTCGCCCGACGCGTCAAAGCGCTGACCGCCGAGCACACGGCCCTGACCAAAGCTCTGGACAGCGAGGTCACCGTCCACAATCCCGGTTTGCGGGCCACCTATGGAGTCGGCCCCGACACCGCGGCCCAACTGCTGATCACGGCGGGCGGCAACCCCGAACGCATGCGGACCGAGGCCTCCTTCGCCGCGCTCTGCGGGGCCGCGCCGGTCCCCGCCTCCAGCGGCAAAACCAACCGGCACCGCCTCTCACGAGGCGGCGACCGAGCAGCCAACGCCGCCCTCTATCGCATCGCACTGGTCCGCATGTCAGCAGACTCCCGCACCCGCGAATACGTGGCACGGCAAACCGCCGCCGGTCGCACGAAGAAGGAGATCATTCGGCTCTTGAAGCGAGCCATCGCCCGGGAGATCTTCCGGTGTTTGACCACCCCGGTCACCGTTCCCGCCATCGCCGACCTGCGACCTCTGCGGCAGTCCAAGAACATCACCCTTACCGCTGCAGCAGATCACTTCGGCGTCTGGCCGGCCACCGTCTCCGCCCTCGAACGCGGGATCCGCCGAGACGATGACCTCGCTCTCGCTTACCGGGACTGGCTCCGGGCCGCCTGATCACCCACCCGGGTTCATAGATCGTCTGGCACGGCAGACCACGGATGACCGTCAGGGGCAGCCCCCGGCGGCCGTCCCGCGCGAACGAAGTCGCCGTACTCATCCTGGACGACGTTCTCGTTGACCCACCGACCACGCTCGGCTCCAGAGCGCTGTTCGGCAGCGATCAGCGCGGTCAACGGGTCCTCAGCCATGACCAGGAGCCGACCGAACTCGTCGTCCTCGTCATCGGGATCCAAGGGCGGAAACTCGCCCAGGTCCAGGAAGCCTTCTCTGCGGGCGTCCTCGACCGTATGGAGGTAGATCTCATAGGACGTCTTCGTCGGGCGAACCTCTACATAGCGCACTCCCGGACGCTCTGACGAGCCGCACGGCCCAAGAAACTGCTCGACCGGACGGCCCCGCCGCAAGGACCCAAGGATGAACGACTCTGCCAAGTACCGCACCAGACCACCCTACGGCGCACCAACCGCCTCCATGGCTTGACGATCAATAGGAGCATCAACGGGCCGGCCCGCCCCTGCACCCCGCGGCGGCGATGATGAGGGGGCAGCGCACGTTCCGGATCCACGCAGGAGGAGCTCCACCCATGGCACGTCGAGTACACCAGCCACTGGAGAACGAGGAGTTCGACTTCATCCTCGGCATGGCCCGGGGGCCGGTTCTCGCCTACTTCACCGGGACCTGGCCCAAGGCGCTGGAGGGGTGCCGCGCCATGGACCTCCTCGTGGCGGAAGCGGCCGAGGAGTACGGCCCGCGCCTGACCGCCGTACGCACCGACATGACCCGCTGCCCCGAGCCGACCAGGCGTTACGGGGTGACCGGAGCGCCCACCGTCGTCATCGTCAAGGACGGTGCGGCCACGGCCAGTCGGAGCGGAGTGCTGACCCGGGCGGAGCTCCGGGAGTTCCTGGACGCCCACCTCTGACCCCGTTTCCCCGTGCGGGCGAAAAGGGGCTGTCTGGCCGAAACTGGCATGGATCAGATAGGTGCCTGGGGCATGTAATGGACTCCGGCGAGACGGAACCACGCCATCCATGCCTATGAGGTGTCGCATGTCAGAAACCGTTGCCTTCCCCCAGGACCGGACCTGCCCCTACCACCCGCCGACCGCCTACGCACCCCTGCGCGAGAGCCGGCCGCTCTCCCGGGTCACCCTCTTCGACGGCCGCTCCGTGTGGGTGGTCACCGGTCACGCCGAGGCGCGCGCCCTGCTCGGCGACGGGCGGCTGTCCGCCGACCGGCAGAACGCGTACTTCCCCACCCCCACCCGGCGGTTCAAGGGTCTGCAGAACCGGCGCACGGCCCTGCTCGGCGTCGACGACCCCGTCCACAACACCCAGCGCCGGATGCTGATCCCGAGCTTCACGCTCAAGCGGACCGCGGCGCTGCGGCCCCGGATCCAGGAGACGGTCGACCGGCTGATCGACGCGATGGTGGCCGGCGGTCCGCGGGCGGAACTGGTGAGCGCTTTCGCCCTGCCGGTGCCGTCGATGGTGATCTGCGCCCTGCTCGGAGTCCCCTACGCCGACCACGAGTTCTTCGAGGCGCAGTCGCGGCGGCTGCTGCGCGGACCGGAGCCCTCGGACGTCGAGGCGGCCCGGGAGGAGCTGAACGGCTATCTGGCCGACCTGATCGAGCGGAAGCGGACGCAGCGGGGGGACGGGCTGCTGGACGAGCTCGTCGCCCGACGTCTGGAGACCGGCGAGACCGATGTCGAGGAGCTGGTGTCCCTGGCGGCGATCTTGCTCATCGCGGGGCACGAGACGACGGCGAACATGATCTCGCTCGGTACGTTCACCCTGCTCCGGCACCCCGAGCAGCTCGCCGAGCTGCGCGCGGACCCGTCGCTGATGTCGGCGGCGGTGGAGGAGCTGATGCGGTTCCTGTCGATCGCGGACGGGATGCTGCGGGTGGCCACCGAGGACATCGAGATCGGCGGGGTGCGGATCCGGGCGGACGACGGGATCGTCTTCTCCACCTCCGTCATCAACCGGGACGAGGCGGTCTTCGCCGAGCCCGACGTACTGGACTGGCACCGCCCGGACCGGCACCACCTGGGCTTCGGCTTCGGCGTGCACCAGTGCCTGGGGCAGAACCTGGCCCGGGCCGAGATGGAGATCGCCCTGGGCACGCTGTTCGAGCGGCTGCCCGGACTCCGCCTTGCGGAGGACCCCGACCGGATTCCCTTCAAACCCGGAGACACCATTCAGGGCATGGTCGAACTCCCCGTGGCATGGTGATCACATGTCCTCAGCCTCACCGCGTCCGCGGATCGACATCGACACCACCGTCTGCATCGGTGCCGGCCAGTGCGCGCTGACCGCCCCCGACGTGTTCACCCAGGACGACGACGGCTACAGCCAGGTCATCCCGGGCCGGGAGGACGGCCACGGCAGCCCGCTCCTCCACGAGGCGGCCCGCGCCTGCCCGGTCTCGGCCATCACCGTGCGCACGCCCTGAGGAGGCGGCGCCCGACCCGCCCGGGGCCCCGGGCGACTTCCTGTACAGTTGTCCAGGAAGTCGCCCGGCGTTCCCGGCTGGGGCCGGGCCGCGTGGAGGTCGTCGTGCAGATCGTTGCCCAGGTGTTCATCGGCGTCGTCGCCGCGCTGCACGCCTATTTCCTGGTCCTGGAGATGTTCCTGTGGCAGCGGCCGCCCGGCCGGGCCCTGTCCGGGTTCGACGCGGAAACCGCGCGGCTCACCGCCACCCTCGCCGCCAACCAGGGGCTCTACAACGGCTTCCTCGCCGCGGGACTCGTCTGGTCGCTCGTCACCGGCTCCCTCGCCACGCAGGTCTTCTTCCTCGTCTGCGTGATCGTCGCCGGCGTCTACGGGGCCGCGACCGCCAACCGGCGGATCCTCGTCGCCCAGGCCCTGCCCGCCGCCCTCGCCCTCGGCGCGGCGCTCTCGGCCGCGTGAGCGCCGAGGATCCGCGGACCGCGCGCACCAGGGCCCGGCTCCGCGAGAGCCTGCTCGCCGAGTGTGCGCACCGCCCGCTCGGCGAGGTCAGCGTCTCGGCCGTGGTCCGCCGGGCCGGTGTCGGCCGGGCCACGTTCTACCTGCACTACGAGGACCTCACCGCGCTCGCCCTGGACGCCTGCGCCGACGTCGTACACGCCGCGGTCGACGCCCTGCACGCCTGGCAGACGGGCCCGGGGGCGCAGGCCCCGGCCCGTCCCCCGGCCGCCCTCGCCGCATTCCTCGCCGACGCCGCCGCGCACGGAGCGCTCTACCGCACCCTGCTCCTGCCGGGCGGCGGCGGCCCGCTCGGCGACCGGCTCCACCGCGAGCTGCGCGCCCGCGCCCGCGCCGAGCGCACCGCGGTGGGCGCCCCGCACGCCGATCTGGTGGCCTCCGCGGTGGCCGCCACCTTCACCGGTGTCCTCGCGGACTGGCTGCACGGGCTCGTCCCGGGCGACCCGGCCGGATTGGCGGACCTCCTGTGGGCGCTGCTGCTGGCCCTGCACGGCACGCACCGTCGACAGCCGTGAGCCCCGCCGGGCGGATCGGCGGGGCTCACCGGGTTCTCGACACGTGAAGCGACGCTAGTAGGCCGGCGTCACGTTCTCCGCCTGGGGGCCCTTGGGGCCCTGCGTGACCGAGTACTCGACCTTCTGTCCCTCGTCCAGGGACTTGTACCCGCTGGACTGGATGGCCGAGTAGTGCACGAACACGTCGGGCCCGCCGTCGTCCTGCTGGATGAAGCCGAACCCCTTCTCCGAGTTGAACCACTTCACAGTGCCTGTTGCCATCGTGCAGATCCTTCACAACGTTCCACGCGGGCCGCACGTGCGGTGCAGCCGTCTCGATCCTTCCCATCCGCCCCGCAGACCACACCCGCAACGCGCCCAACCGGGGACCTTTCGCACTCATGCACTACCGTCCCCGGCCGGCGACAGCGCGGCGGACCGAGGCCGGGGGGCGGCTGCCGCGGCTCGCCGCGGTCCGCTCATCCGGCAGCCCAGGCACTGGGCGTGACCGGTACGGGCGACGGTGTCCCGGCGGCGCCAGTCCCGCTCGGCCGCCGGCCGTGGCCCGCCGGGCTTGCCCCAGCCGGCCAAGTGCAGGAGCCAGGTGGCGAGCGCCGCCACCGCGACGAGGCCGAGGCCGATCCAGACACCCGGGGTCCAGGCCGTGCAGAGGGCGAGGCCCGCGAGGGCGGAGCCCAGGACGGCGAGGGCCGTGCCGGTCCAGCCGGCGACGGTGTGGCCGAGGTCGACGTCTCCATGCGCGCTCATGATTCTCCTGGTGGGACGGGTCGGCAGTAGGCTCGACGCAGAGCAAAGATTTACCTCGCAAGATAAATATCTCGCGAACTAAGTAACTTAGACACTAAGGAGTATTCGGGTGCAGGGCAAGCCCCGCCCCCCGGCCACGGCCGGCGAGGCGATCTCGCGCATGGACCAGTACGTCGCGCTGGGCCTGATCGGCCAGCAGGAGGTGGCGCAGCTGCTGGGGCTGAACGTCACCGACCTGACCTGCCTGGGCCACATCCTGGGCGCCGGGGAGAGCCCCCTGTCGGCCGGCGATCTCGCCGAGCTGACCCACCTCACCACCGGCGCCGTCACCGGGGTGCTCAACCGTCTGGAACGGGCCGGGTACGCCCGGCGCCGGCCCGACCCGGCCGACCGCCGCCGGGTCCGGGTGGTGGCCGACCCGGCCGCCGCCGCACGGATCGTCGCGGTGTACGAACCCTTCTATGCGCGGCTCGGCTCGGTGTTCGCCGAGTACACCCCTGACGAGGTCGCCGTGATCGCGGACTGGTTCGGGCGCGCGACGGAGGAGATGCGCGCGCATCTGGCCCAAGTGCGGGCCGGCGAGCTGCGGCCGGTGGCGCCGTAGCGCCCGATGGTAAAATCTCCCTTTTCGCGTCTCACGGAAGGTTCTGCATGAAGAACCCGTCAGCTCATGGGCGTTTCGGCATCAAGCCCGGTATCAAGGCAGGCCCCAAGGGCGGTGCGAAGGCCGCCGGCAAGGCCCCCCGGGCCGCCGCCCTGCAGGGCGAGTTCGCGATGCCCGAGACGGTCACCCCGGCGCTGGCGCCCGTGGAGTCGTTCGCCGAGCTCGACCTGCCCCGTGAGCTGCTGGAGACGATGACGGAGCTGGGGGTGACCGAGCCGTTCCCCATCCAGGCGGCCACGCTGCCCAACTCCCTGGCGGGCCGGGACATCCTCGGCCGCGGCCGGACCGGCTCCGGCAAGACCCTCGCCTTCGGCCTGGCCCTCCTGGCCCGTACGGCCGGGCGCACCGCGGACCCGAAGCGGCCGCTGGCACTGGTCCTCGTACCGACGCGCGAACTGGCCCAGCAGGTGACCGAGGCGCTCACCCCGTACGCCCAGGCCCTGAACCTGCGCATGGCGGCCGTGGTCGGCGGCCTGTCGATCGGCAAGCAGGTCAGCGCGCTGCGCCGGGGCGCCGAGGTGGTCGTGGCCACCCCCGGGCGGCTCAGCGACCTGGTCGGACGGCGTGACGTCCACCTGGAGCGGGTGCGGATCACCGTGCTCGACGAGGCGGACCAGATGTGCGACCTGGGCTTCATGCCGCAGGTGACCGAGATCCTGGACCAGGTGCACCACGCCGGGCAGCGGATGCTGTTCTCGGCCACGCTCGACCGCAATGTCGACCAGCTCGTGCGGAGCTATCTGAAGGACCCGGTCTCGCACTCCGTCGACCCCTCGGCGGCCTCGGTGTCGACGATGGACCACCACGTCCTGCACATCCACGCGGCCGACAAGTACTCGACGGCGACCGAGATCGCGGCCCGCGAGGGCCGGGTGCTGATGTTCCTGGACACCAAGCACGGCGTGGACCAGTTCGTGAAGCACCTGCGGGCCATGGGCGTCCGGGCGCAGGGTCTGCACAGCGGGAAGTCGCAGCCGCAGCGCACCCGGACGCTGGCGCAGTTCAAGAACGGGGAGATCACGGTCCTCGTCGCCACCAACGTCGCGGCGCGCGGCATCCACATCGACGACCTGGACCTCGTCGTGAACGTGGACCCGCCCGCCGACCACAAGGACTACCTGCACCGCGGCGGCCGTACCGCCCGCGCGGGCGAGTCCGGCAAGGTCGTCACCCTGGTCACCCCGAACCAGCGCCGGGACATGGTCCGGCTGATGTCCGAGGCACGGATCCGGCCGACCACCACCCAGGTGCGCTCCGGCGAGGCCGCGCTGAGCCGGATCACCGGCGCCCAGGCCCCCTCCGGCGTTCCGCTGGCGGGCGCCGCACCGACCGACGCCAAGGGCAGGCCCTCCGGCTCGGACCTCGGTTTCCGCGGGATCGGCACCCGCCCCGGCCGTCCGGGCCAGGGCAAGGAGTCCCGCAAGACGGCCGAGGCCCGGCAGATCGCCGAGGCGCGCCGCGCCGCCCGGGTGCGCCGGGGCGGCTAGGCGGTCCGGCGCCGCCCGTCTTCGGGAGCCGGCCACTGGGCCGTGGGCCCGGAGCAGCCGTAGGTCGGGCCACGTCGTGCCGGCGCCGGGCCCCCCCCCGGCGGGGGGGGGGGGCCCGGGCGCCGGCGGGGGGCGCCGCGCCCCCCGGC